>CAYVSB010000010.1:4558-6848 GCA_964452855.1 Candidatus Woesearchaeota archaeon | reverse complement strand
TTACGATAAAGTAATTTTACAGGAAAAGAATTATTCTATGCAGGATTTTATTTTTCCAAAGAAATCCTCAACTGATTAAAAAAATATACTATGCCTTTCTCAGCGATATCTTTCTTGTTAATGAATTTTGTTGCGCCTGCTGCCAGGCTTTCCTGCTCTACCACTTCATTCCTGCTGCACATAAACACAGGAACTTCCTTGTCAAATTTTCTTATTTCCAGTATGGCTTCAATTCCGGTAATTCCTTCGCCAATGTAATCATCAGTTATAATGGCATCATACTTGGCATTCCTTATATTCTCAAGAAGTTCTCTCCCATTTGAAACTGTTTCAAGGGACATGTCTTCCAAGTGGGCAGAAACCATCATTTCATAAGACTTCCTGAGATTTGTGTTGATGTCTGCGATTATTATTCTTTTTGGCATTCCCTGAGCATCATCCTAATGTTTTTAAAAATTTCTGCAGGAGACTATTCATTAAAACATTTAAAAATTCCCCTTTCCTCCTGTGAAGATGGCTGCTTCGCAACTGAAATTATACAATACCCTTACAAGAAAAAAAGAGGTGTTCAAGCCTATGAAGGATAAGGAAATCAAGATGTTTGTATGCGGACCGACTGTTTATGACTTTTCGCACCTTGGTCATGCAAAAACATACATCCAATTTGACACAATAGCAAAATATTTCAGATGGAAGGGATATAAGGTTTTCTACCTTCAAAATATAACAAACATTGATGACAAGATAATAACAAGAGCAAGAGAAGATGGAGATGAAAAAGGATGGAAAAAACTCAGCGACAAATATGAAAAGGAATATCTGAATGACATGAAAATGCTCAATGTCAATTCAGTAAACAAATATGCTCCTGCAACAGATTACATTCCTGAAATTATATCGCAGGTAAAAAGGTTGATTGAAAAAAGATTTGCCTACAAGATTTCAGATGGATGGTATTTTGATTTAAGCAAGGACAAAGATTATGGAAAACTGGCAAAAAGAACAGACCTTGAACTAAATGATTCTGTATCAAGAATTGATGAAAACAAGGAGAAAAGAAACAAAGGAGATTTTTGCCTTTGGAAATTCTCAAAAGAAGGGGAGCCAAAGTGGAAAGCTGACATAGGCGATGGAAGGCCTGGATGGCACATAGAAGACACTGCAATAACAGAGAAAGAGCTTGGTCAGCAGTATGACCTTCACGGAGGGGGAATAGACCTTATATTTCCGCATCACGAGGCTGAGATAGCCCAGATGGAATCAATATCTGGAAAAAAACCCCTTGTAAGATACTGGCTTCACACAGGATTTCTAAAAATAAACAGCCAAAAAATGTCAAAATCTCTTGGAAACTTCATGACAATAAGGGATGCTCTGGAAAAATATTCCCCTGAAGTTTTGAGATACTTTTTCATTTCTGCAAGTTACAGGCAGCCTATTGATTTCTCAGAGGATAAAATAGAAAGCATGAAAAATTCCTATGAAAGGCTGAAAAATATAATTTCCAGGCTGAAGGATGACAAGAAGACAAACAAAAAATACCTTGATGAATTTGAAAAGGCAATGGATGATGATATCAACACGCCGATGGCTTTGCAGGTGTTGTGGAATTTATTAAGGGACAAAGAAGCAGATGGAAAAATAGGAGCAGTTAAAAAAATGGACGAGGTTTTTGGGCTTGAGCTGCTGAAAAAGGAAAAGCTTGCCATTCCCGGCGAAATAAAAAAGCTCATGGATGAGAGGGAAACGGCAAGAAAAGCAAAAGACTGGAAGCTTGCTGACAAAATAAGGGAAAAAATCAGCAAGGAAGGATATGCTCTTGAGGATACGGAAAAAGGTGTTGTTGTAAAGAAAAAGTGATTTCTTACTTTAAATCAAATGTATGAACATGCTTCCAGGTTCCTTTTTTCTTTAATAATTCGTAGCTGGAAACATTAATATCTTTGCCTATATAATTATCTTTTATATCAGAAGATTTTACAATTCCAGGAAGTGCAATGTGGGGATTGTATTTTGAATTCCCTATTGCCCTTACCATTCTGTCAAAAAGAACTTCTTCTTTATCAAATCCTCTGCTTGCGTTAAGAATTTTTGCATGAAGCCCGCAAAATTCAGGATTTTTAAGAAGCAAAAGCACATAGGAATTTAACTCAGAGTCAAAATTTTTGAATTTTTCGCCTGAAAAAATGCTTGTGGAAAAATGGTCTGCCATTATTTTAGAAAATGATTCAACAAGTTCACTTTCGTAATATTCGAATGTATTAAACCCCCATAAAGTGCAGTGAAGACC
>CAYVSB010000010.1:0-4458 GCA_964452855.1 Candidatus Woesearchaeota archaeon | reverse complement strand
AAAATGTCAAAAAAGATAGAGTGGTATCATGATTTTATAGATTTGAAATACAAGCCGAAAAGAACAGACCTCAAAGTTCTTTTTTATTTTGAATCTGCAAAAGGAATTTCAAGGGATGATGCCATTGGAAGAATTGCTTCTGAAAGCAGCACAGGAACATGGACAACACTTTTCAAGATGCCACAGGGGATGAAAAGCCTTATGGCAACTGCGTACAAAACAGAGGGAAACTATGTTCATGTTGCATATCCTCTTGATTTATGGGAAAGGGGAAACATGCCTCAACTTCTGTCAGGAATTGCAGGAAACATATTCGGGATGAAAGCCCTTGACAATTTGAGGCTGGTTGACGCTTCTTTGCCCGAGGAATACATAAAGGGATTCAAAGGACCTAATGTTGGGATTGAAGGCTTAAGAAAATATTTCAAGGTTTATGACAGACCTTTGACAGGCGCTGTTCCAAAGCCAAAAGTCGGCTTCAGTGCAGAAGAGCATGCAAAAATAGGATATGAAACATGGATTGGAGGTTTTGACCTTGTAAAAGACGATGAAAACCTTACAAGCCAGTCATTCAATAATTTTTATAAAAGGGTAAAATTAATGACAAAGCTAAGAGACAAAGCTGAAAAAGAAACAGGAGAAGTAAAAGACGCCTTGCTTAACATTACGGGAGAGACAGAAGAAATGAAAAAAAGAGCAAAATTCCTTCATAACAACGGCTGGAAATATGCAATGATTGATGTTGTTACCTGCGGGGCTGCTGCTGTTCAGACAATGAGAAATGTTCTTCAGGATTATGATATGGCTATTCATGCGCACAGGGCGATGCACGCATCATTTGACAAAAATCCAAAGCACGGAATCACAATGCAGTTCCTTGCCAAGACAATGAAACTAATCGGAGTTGATCAGATACACTCAGGGACAGCTGTGGGAAAGCTTGTCGGAACAAAGGCAGAAGTCCAGGCAATATCATCTGTCCTAAGAGACAAAAATGTGAGAGAAAGAAAAGGTTTTCTCCTTGAGCAAAGCTGGGGAAAAATAAAGCCTGCGTTTCCTGTTTCATCAGGAGGCCTGCATCCAGGTCTTGTTCCGGATGAAATTGACATATACGGAAAAGATGTTGTCCTTCTTGTTTCAGGAGGAATCCACGGCCATCCAAAAGGCACAAGGGCAGGAGCAACTGCAGTCATGCAGGCGCTGGAAGCAACAAAGAAGCATACTTCGCTTGAAGCATATGCAAAATCCCATGTTGAGCTGAAACAGGCCCTTGAAAAATGGGGCAGAATGAAGACTGAATAATTATCCTTCAAAGAAACAGCTCAAAAGCTTATCAATTCCATTTGCCTTTTTCCATAGGTATTTCCTGCCATGATCTCTCAAGAAAACATAATATTCATCGCCATGTTCATGGATATAATGGGAATTTGCCATTCTATCCGCCTCTGTTCTTAATTGATTCTTCACTTCATTGTCCAAAGGCTTAGCTTTTTTGGCTATCGCACCTATTGATTTCTTTTCATCAGATAGTCTGATTCCTTTCTTGCCTGCAGGAACCATGAAAGAATTTATTATTGCCTTTCGGGCAGATTCATAAACTGAAGCGTTAGGGAAAATTTTCATTATAATTTATTTTCAGACAAATATTTAAGCTTTTTTATACTAAGATATCTATAAAAATATCAAGAAAACAAAATGAATTCAAAATACAGAAAAGGAGTTTTTGTTATTGCCTATGCAACTGAAAAAGAAAAATTGCTTTATCTTCTCCTAAAAAGAAAGCTTCACTGGAAAGGATGGGAATTTCCCAAGGGAGGAATGGAAAAAAGAGAGGCAGCAATTTCCGCAGCAAAAAGAGAGCTTAAAGAGGAAACAGGAAAAAAACCAATTGCAATAAGAAAATTCAATATCAGAGGGAAGTATAAATATGAAAAAGAGTATAATAACAGAGAAGGGCTTTCAGGTCAGACATATGAGGTTCTTTTCGCTGCAAAAGTTGAAAAAGGCGGAAAAATAAGGATTGACAAAGAAGAACACTCCAGCTATGCTTGGCTGGAATTTAAGGAAGCCATGAAAAATCTGACATGGCCTAACCAAAGAAAATGCTTAAGAATTGTGAATGAATGGTTATCTCATAAAGGAAAGACAAAATGAAATTCAGGGAAAAAATTCTTGAGTCAGGGGCGAAACTTCTTCTCGGAAAAGATGAAAACAGCAACGATGAGCTTGTAAAACAATATGAAAGCAAAGAAAATACAATCCTGCATACTGCTGCTCCCGGAAGCCCTTTCGGGGTGATTGTTCCTGAAACCAAATCAGGAAAGCCGGCAAAGGCTGATATTTACGAAGCGGGCGTTTTTGTTGCAAAGCATAGCCAAGATTGGCGCGATAACAAAGAAGATGTAATTGTGAGTGTTTTCAATGGTATAAGTGTAACAAAGCCAAAAGGTGCAAAACCAGGATTGTGGAAAGTTAATTCAGGCAAAGCCAGCCAGATAAAAATAAAAAAGAAAGATATTCTGAAAATAAATTAAAAGAAAAATAAAAGAAGGCAAATTAAAGCCACTTACCTTTGTGGCAGCAACTGCATACAGCCCCCAGCCCAATCAGGACAAATAGTGCTGTCCACCAATTAAGCCATCCAAACCACGATATGACGCTCAAATCCTGAAGAAGGTACAAAATACCAATAATCAGAACAAGCCATCCAAACCATCTGTGATGGGAGCAGTCGCACATGCCTCCTGCCATAGCCATATTTTTAGCCATTATCATTCAACCTCCTTTTTATATTCAGCAAAAGGCTGCAGGGTTTTTATAGGTTTTCTCTCGATAAAGACCAAACCGCCAAGTTTATAAGCTGAAACATTTCTAAAAATGCATGATTCAATATTTTGAGTATACAGAAGAGCAGCGGGACATAATGAGAAGGTTTACTGACTATTACAGGAAATTTCCCCTTGGAGTCTTGGCAGGAGGATTTGTGTCTATCCCCATGGATAATAAAGAAATAAATGAATTAGAAACTCTTGCCAAAGAAGGTATTTTTGAAATAAGAAGGAGTCCTGAACTAGGAGTACCCACTTTTTACAAAATGTCCAAAGCAGCATTTAATATGATAACTGAGCTAGAAAAAGAAAAAAAGATGCTCATGACAGGCTTTTCCAATTAAAAATGCGCCAACCGGGAATCGAACCCGGATCATCAGCTTGGGAAGCTAATATTCTACCACTAAACCATTGACGCTTCTAAAAATATAAAAAGCAAGGTATATATTTATTTTTATGATAAGGGAATCACACGTACAGCTTGGGAAGCAGGGACTGACAGAAAACTTCATAATTACCCTGCGAGGGCATTTTGAAAACCACAAGATAGTGAAAGTCTCTGTCCTGCAAAGCGCACGTGAAAACAAGGAAGATGTTAAAAAACATGCGATGGAAATGGAAAAAAGACTTGGAGACAGGTATGTGGCAAAAGTTATAGGCTTCACGATAATTCTCAGGAAGATGAAAAATCCTGTGAGATAGTTTTATAAAGGGAAATTCCAACTTAATTAGAAGTCAAACAGCCATTAAGTTGGCTAATCTAACGCCGCAAGGCGTGGCTAAATAAACTCGTCAGACGGACGCCAAGAGGTCATCCGTAAGCGTAGTCGAGTTAAGGCGTGACTTAACGATAAAATGGGAGTATATGAAACAGAATCTCAAGCGTATAATTTAAAGCTAGCGAAGGCTCTTGAAAAAATGCCTGAGTTCAAGGAGCCTGAGTGGGCGGCATTTGTAAAGTCAGGTCCCTCAAAGCAAAGGCCCATAGAGGATTTTGAATTCTGGCACAAAAGAGCTGCAAGCATTCTAAGGCAAATATACAAGAATAAAATAGTTGGTGTGAACAGGCTAAGAACAAGATACGGAAGCAGAAAAGACCGTGGTTTTCAACCGCCTGAATTCAGAAGGGCAGGCGGAAAAATAATAAGGACAATACTTCAGCAGGCTGACAAAGCTGGCCTGACAGAAAAGACAATCACAAAGATAAAGGGAAGGAGGGCTGGAAGGCAGCTTACAAAGAAAGGAAAAGAGCTTCTTGACAGCATAAATTAATATGGAAACACAGGAGAAAAAGATTAAGCTCGCAAAGAAGGGAAAGCAGACAAAATGGGCTCCTGTGTGGGCTGTTTTGAAGAAACACGGAAAAGGAAAAAGAGTGCATCCATCCTCAATGACAAGGCATAGAAGATCATGGAGAAGAACAAAGCTAAAAATCCTGCCAAGGAAAATAAGGAGGTCTCACTTCGCGTAAAATGATAATGAATCTATTACCACAAAGAGAAATAAGCCAGCATGAATTCTTAAAACGAGCACAAAGTGCCATACTTTATTCATTTAAATATGAAGTAATTACTGAGAGCCCTATCACAAGGGAAAATCAGTTCTTTACTCTTTTAATAGATGAGAACAC
>CAYVSB010000009.1:9305-11834 GCA_964452855.1 Candidatus Woesearchaeota archaeon | reverse complement strand
GAACCTGATTCTATATTTGTTCACTGGTGGGATTATGGATATTGGGTGCAAACTCTTGGGCAAAGACCGACTGTGGCAGACGGAGGACATTTTATCGCCTACTGGCCTCATTTGATAGGAAGATATGTTCTGACAACACCTAATCCTGAAACAGCACTTAGCTTTATGAAAACGCACAATGTGTCATATCTTTTGATTGATTCAACAGATTTGGGAAAATACGGGGCTTATTCAATAATCGGAAGTAATGAGGAAAATGAAGACAGATTTTCCCAAATCCCGGTAATGGTATTAGACCCTTCCCAAAGCAAAGAAACCAATACCACAAAAGCAGGCGTCTATCAGGGAGGGGCTTATGTGGATGAAGACATAGATTATTTTGATGGAAATCAAGACATATTCCTTCCTGCAAACAAAGCCGTAATAGGCGGGGTAATTTTTGAGGTCTTAAAGAATAACAGCGGGGTAATGCAGCCCCGAGGAATATTTTTGTATAATCAAAAGCAGATAATTATACCGATAAGATACGCCTACTATGAAAATAAACTCATAGACTTTGGCGGAGGCTTGGATTCTGTCATTAGGATAATCCCTTCAATAAGTCAAAACGCAAACGGATTAAATGTTGAGAAAAATGGAGCAGTTATTTATCTCTCTCAAAGAGTTTCCAAAGGATTGTTTGCACAGCTCTACATTCTGAATGACCCCCTCAAAAGATATCCGACAATAAGCCTGTCCCATTCTGAGCCTGATACTCTTATAAAAAACCTCAATGCACAAGGTGCCAATCTTGGGGAGTTTGCATACTTCGGTGGCTTCAGGGGACCTGTAAAAATATGGAAAGTTGATTATCCAGCAAACACAGTTCTCCGGGAAGAATTTCTAAGGACAAGTGGCGGCTATGCTGAATTTGACAACCTGACATTTACAAAGTAGTTCTTTATTTGCATAAAGTTTAAAACGTAATCTTAACGGATAAATTAATGAATGAAAATCATTCAAAAATAGTTATAGTGATAGGAACAAAGGCTGAGCTTATAAAATGCATGCCTATAATGTTAGAATTGCAAAGCCAAAAAAAAGATTACTGGTTTATCCATACAGGACAGCACAGTCTTAAGGATTTCTGCGAAAAATTCAAAATAAAAAGACCTGATTTTGTACTGAGTCCTGCACCAAAAAAAAGCAGCAAGTTCATGTCAAAGATAACTCTTGGAACATTTTTTTGGAATATAAAAACCATGCTTACCATAAGAAACATTATCCATAGAATAAAGCCAAAATATGTCCTCTATCATGGTGATACTATGAACACTGCGATGGCTGTTGGAGCCAGCTCGTGGGTTTTAAACCCCTTAAAAAAATGGAAAACAGTTCATCTTGAAGCAGGACTAAGAAGCGGTTCATTGTCAGAGCCTTTTCCTGAAGAATTCATAAGAAGAGTTGCAGACAGGTTTTCAGATTTGCTTCTGGCTGTGTCAACTTTGTCAGAAAATAATCTCAGAAAAGAAAAAGTAAGGGGAAGAATTCTGAATGTAGGTAATACTGTGCTTGATTCAGCACCGATAGCTTACAAGATGGCAGGAAAAAGATATCAAAGGGAAAAAAAGAAGTATGCTCTAATCAACATACACCGCCATGAAAATCTCAAGGATAAGGAAAGGCTTAAACAGATTGTGAGCATAATAAAGGGGATTAAAATAACTGCATTATGGCCTATTCATGATAACACAATGCATTTTCTCAAGGAATACGGGCTTCTGAAGGAAATAAAGGAAAAAAATAATATAAGGATAACTCCTCTTGTGGACTATGTTCATTTTATCTTTTTGCTGGCAAACAGCGAATATCTTCTCACAGACGGGGGAAGCATACAGGAGGAAAGCCTTATATTCAAAAAACCTTGTATAATTCTCAGGAAAAAAACAGAAAGGCCGGAAGGACTTTCCACAGGAATAAACTTCCTTACAAACCTTGATGTGGAAAAAACAAAGAGGATTATCAATAATATAGAACATAATCTTTACAAAGTAAGAAAGTTTAAAAATCCCTATGGAGAAATAGGATTGAGCAAAAAAATTGTTGAAATTTTAAAATAAAATGGACTGGAAAAACAAAAAAGTTCTGGTAAACGGAGCAACAGGATTCATAGGATCAAATCTTATCAAAAGGCTTTCAAAAGAAGGAGCAGAAATATATTCAATAGATAATTTTTCTTATATTGATGCAGACTTGGCAAAAAAAAGGCTGGCGGAAATGTTGAAGGGAATTAACTTGATAGAAGGAAATGCCCTAAAAAAAGAGACCTGGGAAAAAGTTCCAAAGAATATTGAGTACATCTTCCATTTTTCCGCCCCGTCTTCCATAACATTATTCAAAAGAGATCCTGAAAAATGTTTTTCAGAAACCTTATTCGGTCTTCATAATGCATTTGAATTTGCAAAAAATAACCCGTCTGTGAAAAAAGTGGTTTATCCATCAACCGGCAGCCTATATGCTGGAAATGAGCTTCCACATAATGAGGCTGTT
>CAYVSB010000009.1:7262-9295 GCA_964452855.1 Candidatus Woesearchaeota archaeon | reverse complement strand
ACCCCAAGCCAAGAAATTCTTATGCCGCAGCAAAATTTGCTTGCGAGGCTTTGGCAAGTTCATACGCTGATTTTATCCCATCTCTTGGCTTGAGAATTTTTGCCGGATATGGTCCCGGAGAGGAATGGAAAAAGGATTTTGGGAGCGTCCTTTATCTTTTTATAAGGGACTACATGAACAGCAGATCCCCTGAAGTATGGGGAGATGGAAGTCAAACAAGGGATTTTGTTTACATAGATGACATCACAACGGCAATTATGAAAGCTGCAGAAACAGATTATAAGGGAGTTATAAATATAGGTACAGGAATAGCCACGTCTTTTTCAAGAATTCTTGAAATAATAAAAGAAAATCTCGGAACCGATATTTTGCCAACATATGTTCCAAAGGAGACAAATTATGTTGAGAATCTGAGGGCAGACACTTCTTTGATGCGCAAGATTTTTAACATTGAACCAATAAAGCCTGAAGAGGGAATAAAAAAATTCTTTGAATATTTAAATAATCAGCATGGAGATATCAAATGAAATCTTGGGGAAAAGAAATCTGGGATAAAAAACAGTCTGAGCAGGGAAGCCTGGGAGTTATTGCAGGAATCAGAGAAACCAGAAATATTCTGGATAGCCAGACAAAAAGAGAATTTGAAATAATAGAAAGGAAAGTCCTACCTCTTTTAAATAAAAATGCAAGAATCTTAGATGCAGGAGTCGGTCCATTTGCAAGATTTTCAATAGAATTTGCTAAAAGAGGGTATTCTGCCACAGGAATAGATATTTCTCCAAGAGTGTTAGAAATGGCCAAAAAAAGAACTGAAATTTCAGGATATAAGATAAGAATTATAGAGGATGATCTCACAAACATAAAAAAAGTGAGGGAAAAGCAGGATTTGGTATTTTGTTTTGGAACTTTCGGACATATACCTTCATTTCTGGCATTAAAGACACTTAAAGGCTTTAACAAACTTTTAAAAAAAGAAGGCTATGCATATGTGCATTTCTGGATTAACAAAGAAAAAAATTTGAAAAAGATAATCCATGATTTTATCTATGAATTAGGCCATTATATAAAAATAAAGCTTGGAAGAGGATACAAAGTAAACTCCTCTTTCTATACTGATGATGAAATAAAAGAGTTGGCAAAACTCAGTGGATTTGAGATTGTTTTAAAGATTGGAGACAAATATCTCCTAAAAAAGAATCAGTCCTTCAAAGCTTCATCATAAATCCTTCTCAATTTTTTGTTTCTCTTCTTTATTGAAAATTTCCCCGTATCAACCAGTTTAAAGCTGTTTTTTCCCATCTTCTCCCTTAACTCCGGGCTCTCAATCAAAATTGAAACCTTGTCAACAAGCTCCCTTACTGTTTCAGGGTGGTATTGCTCTGCCATCTTCTTATATTCCTGCCCTTTTCCAACAAGCAGATAAGGATACCAATTAACAGGACTTTTTACCAAAAACCCATTATAACCCTCCTCAACCATTTCAGGAAGAGTAAAATCATCTGTGCAAACTATCGGAAGTCCTGTTGACATGGCCTCCAATATTGAAACTCCAAAGCTGTCAATTGTCGTTGGCTGAACATAAATGTCACAATCCCCAAAAATTTCTTCATAAAATTTCTTTGGGTCCGGAATATTCCCAAGATATTTCACATTTGGAAGGTTTAATTTATGCCCTTCTGGAACATTAGTTTTCATTTTCAGACTTAACTTTCCAGGGTATTTTTTATCAAGAATTTTGAAAGCTTCTTGAGTATCATGTCCGCCTTTCTGGAAGAAATCACGTCCTATAAAAGATAATCTTATCACCTCTGAAGGTTTCCTCTTTAATTTTGTAGTGTGATAAGCCAGATAAACTGTTTCAATTTTATCTTCAAAGCCAGTGCAATCAATGTTTTCAAGTAATGTTTTCTTTGCAGCATCACTCTGAGGGATTATTTTTTTACAATATGAAGAAGAAAGATATTTCCTTATAATTTTTTTCATCAGAGTCTTTTTCAGAGTGGTCCATTCAAGCCCTGCAAAAGCAGCTCCGG
>CAYVSB010000009.1:0-7252 GCA_964452855.1 Candidatus Woesearchaeota archaeon | reverse complement strand
ATTCAATATCAACTATCCATGGTTTTCTGTTTCTTATCAGAATTCCACGCGTGGAATGAATAAGATCAAATCTGTTATCATTTTTTATTTTTGCAATCCTGGGGATTTGAAGATATTTCTGCACAAAAGAAATAAAAATTCTTTTTTTCCTCATGAAAAGGCTGTTGTGATCTCCCTTTGGTTTTTCAGAGAGGTACTCTACTTTTTCAGGAGGGAAATGGGTTATCTCTGCAAATTGGGGATGAACTCCTGGATTTATGAACGCCTTCAGCTTTTTCATTAAGAAGACAAATTATTGAACGTTTAAAAGATTTATGAATTGAAGGCATATCATTTATTAAGAATTTTTTCATAGAGGGGCTTATATTTTTTCCCAATATTGGAAACACCGAATTCTTTTACATAATCCATCATATTCTTTTCTATTTTTTTATAGTTTTCAGGTTCCATTACCCTGTTTATTGTTGAGGCAAAATCCCTTTCTTTTGCAAGTTCAATAATCCCGTATTTTCTTGCAAATTCCCTGAAGTAAGGAATATCGGCACCCACCATCGGAACTTTCATTGCAATTGCGTCTGAAAATATACCGCTTGCTAATTCCTCTTTATAAGGTAATAAAACAAGATCAGAGGCTGAAAAGTATTTCCACCACAGATCAAAAGGAATTTCTTTTAAGTCAAGTCTTACATTTTTTCCAATTTTTTGATTCTTTATTAGGGATTTTACGTAATCTATATAATTTAAGATTCTTTTTCTGTTCATGTTATGACTGGGGGAATCATTAGTGACAATTAACACTGTTCCGTTTATTCTATCTGCCTGTTTGACAACATCCGCTGCCCCATGCTCGGGAACAAATGTTCCAATAATTAGATAATTTTTTCCTGACAGCTTCAATTCTTTACGTGAAGCTTCTCTGCTAAGCGTTTTTATATTTTCTTTTACAGCTTGGGGAATTGAGGATATCCTTTGTTTACTAAAGCCGTATTCTTTAGCCAAGATTTCCCTGAAATGATCACAATGAACTATAGTATAATCGGAAAAATGCTTAATCAGTTTGTTCTGGGTAATATAAAGAATTTTCCTCAGAACGCCCTTGATTTTGGTGTCCTCTTTGAATTTTGCTTTCTTTGATGAAACATTGTGCAATGTTAAGACTATTTTTCCCCTATAAAATAGTTTTAAAAATAAAAGAAGGGGAAAAAATGGAAACCCTCTCCATCCCAAAATATTATACTCATGCTGTATGTGGATTATGTCATTTTGTATCAACCTTGGCAATATCCTAAATAAAGATAAGGGTTTATGAAAAATATATTCTCCCTTAACAACCCCCACATTGGTCTTTTCCAATGCATCTATCAAATCAAGGGAATAATTGGACATGGCTTTTTCAGATTCCACATTTGGATAGACCATCGCTACTTTCATCTTAACTGGAAAAAAAACTCTTTTATAAAAGTTATGGAAAAGAAATCTTAAGAATAAAAATTATCGGAACAATTCAGTTAATTATTTGACAAGACAACATCGCCTTCTTTAAGAGGATGAAAATTTTCCCTGATAGTTTTGACCATCTTCTTGTATCCCTTCTCAATCATCAGGGATTCCAAAAGTTGAGGATTTGGAACTTCACTTGCCATGTTCTCCATAGTAACAACTTTTCCAAAATAACTGGAAGAAGAGGGGTTCAGAATCTTTCCAACAAGGGATCCTCCAATTTGTGAATCGCATTCCATCCTGTCAAAAAACCTATATCCAAAAGCTTCTTCAGGAATATTTACCCCTGATAAGCTTCTTTCTTTAACTTTTACCAAAGAAGTGAGAGGATTAAGCACTTCCAAAACCGCATATGGTGAAGTTGGCAATGGAGCCAGGTAGAATTCGGCATAATGCTGAAGCTTTTCTTTCGTCATGAGAACTTTGGCAATTTATTGCTTATAAATATTATGGGTCTTTATTCCACAATTTGATATCTAAATGTTTATAAATAAAAAAATTTAAGAGGAAATATGCTCGTGAAAGAGTACAAAATGAAAGAGGGAAAAAGTTCTTTTGATTTGTCAGCCCTGCAAGTAGGGTATGTGGGTAACAAAAGATACAACTCCGCAAGAAACACTCTTGTCAGAACATGTATTGATGTTTTTCTAAGGGTAAAATCTTCAGAAAAAGAAGATGGAATTCTCCTGGTAGAAAGACTAGTAGAGCCGGCAAAGGGAATCTTATGGTCTATTGGCGGAGGGGTCAGAAGAGGCCTTCCATTTTATGAGTCTCTCAAATACCTTGTAAAAAGAGAATCCGGACTTGAAATAAAAAAAGGGAGTATTGAAAGAATTGATGATGGAAGATTTTTTTTCAAAAAGAACCCTATCGGGATGAAAGGAGGGGTTGATGACTTTACCTTAGCATTTTATGCTGTAAGCAAAGGGAAAATCAAGCTTGATGAACTCCATACGAATCCTCTTATAGTTTCAAAGAAAAATCTCGGAAAATTTAAAAAAAGGCTGCATCCTTTCATAAAAGATAATCTTGAAAAAATCTTTGAAGAGCATTGGTAAATAGTGGTGAAATAATAATTAATAATTCTATGTTTCAATACCATAATTCTTTTAAAGAGATTTGGCAAGCTTAATACATAATGGCTGCACAAGATGACCAGGAGATAAAAAAGAGGGCTTTAATATTAGGAGTCACAGGCCAGGACGGAAGTTATCTTGCTGAATTTCTTTTGAAGAAGAATTATGAAGTCCATGGAATGTACAGGAAATCTGCCACAGGAAATTTAAAGAATATAGAGCATATCTTAAATAGGATAAACCTGCACAGAGGGGACTTGGGAGACATGAGTTCCTTGTACAGGATTATTGCAGAGGTAAAACCTGCGGAAATTTACAATGAAGCAGACCAGGATCATGTTGGATGGAGCAATGATTCTCCTCTTTATTCCCATGATATCACCACAGGCGGACCAATAAGAGTTCTTGAAATCATAAGACAGACAAACCCCTCTATAAAGTTCTTCCAGCCTTTGTCCTCCAATATGTTCGGGGAATTAAGTGAAAATGAAGCCACTCAAAATGAAAAAACTCCTTTAAACCCTGTAAGCCCATATGCTTGTGCAAAAACCGCTGCTCATCATTGGGTAAGCTATTACAGGAACGTCCATAATATATTTGCCTCAACGGGAATATTTTTCAATCATGAATCTCCAAGAAGAACAGAAGACTATGTGACAAGAAAAATAACAAAGGCTGTTGCAAAAATCTCACAGGGATTGCAGGACAAACTATGCCTTGGAAATATTGGCAATCCAAAAATAGACTGGGGGTTTTCGCCGGAGTTTATGAAAACAGCTTGGGAAATAATGCAACTGAAAAAACCAGATGACTTTGTGATAGGAACAGGCGAAACCCATTCCGTAAAAGAGTTTGCTGAGGCTGCCTTCAATTTTGTCGGAATCCCAATAGGATGGAAGGGCCAGGGAATTAATGAAGTGGGATATAACAAAGAAACCGGAAGGGAAATTGTAAAAATAAATCCTGATTTTTTCAGGCCTTCAAATACTGCGTCATTAAAGGCAGATTCAAGAAAGGCAAGAGAAGCTTTTGGATTTAATCCGCGATATAAATTTATTGAGATAGTTGAAATGATGGTTGCTCATGATTTGGAGGATATAAAAAATAATGGAAAATAAGGGATACAAAACAATTGATAAATGCCGAGTCTGTGGCTCAAAAGAGTTAGACACATTATTTTCACTAGGAGACGTTAATATTTCAACATTTGTAGACAAACCAGGAGAAAACATAGGAAAAGCTCCTCTTGAAATGATTTGGTGCAATGGATGCACTCTGGTTCAGCTAAAAGACACTGCTCCCCAGGAGCTTATGTACAGCGGAAATTACTGGTACGAATCAGGCCTTAACAAAATCATTATAGACAATCTTGAAGAAACCGTAAATATAGCGAGTAGGATGGTTAATCTTCAGGATAAGGACATTGTGCTGGACATAGGAGCCAATGACGGAACACTGCTTGGTTTTTTCCCAAGCAAACTTACAAGAGTCGGCTGCGAGCCTGCCCGTAATTTGCAGGAAAAATTGGGAAAAAAGGCAGATGTTGTCATCAATGATTTCTGGAAGTATTCTGAGATGGAAAAAAGATTCGGAAATAAAAAAGCCAAAATTATCACTGCAATTGGGATGTTTTATGACATGGACAACCCAGGAGAGTTTATTAGGGATTCTGCAAAGGCTTTGGATAAGGAAGGAGTTTTTGTCACCCAGCTCATGACTTCAAAACCAATGCTCAAGCAAAATGACGTTGGAAACATTTGCCATGAACATCTCGAGTATTATTCCTATGATTCATTAAAGCATCTGTTTGACAATAACGGGCTGGAAATTTTCAAAGTTGAGGAAAATGACATCAATGGTGGAAGTTACCGCTTATTTGCAAGACCATTCAAAAAAGGGAGCATTGAATACAATGAAGGAATAAAAAAGGAGGATTATTTGAAATTTTTTGAAAGAATCGAGGAAAACAAAAAGAATTGCGTGAATCTGGTCACAAAGCTGGCTGAAGATGGCAAAAAGATTTACGGATACGGAGCAAGCACAAAAGGAAACACTATTTTGCAATATTATGGGCTTGACAGCAGCCATATAAAAGGAATCGCTGAAATACATCCTAATAAAATAGGAAAGTATACTGTCGGGACAAATATTCCAATAATCCATGAAACTGAGGCCAAGAAAGATGCGGACTTTCTGCTGGTCTTGCCTTTTGCCTTCAGGGATTATTTCATAAAAAGAGAGGAAAAATGGCTAAATGAAGGAGGAAAATTCATATTTTCCACCCCAAATGTGGAGGTTTATGAAGCATGAATAATCAAAGGATTCCAGACAAAGTATTTGAAAACATATTAGAATATAGCATAATTTCAGCAGTGGATGCCGTTATTTATCAGGAAGGAAAGGGAGTATTATTAACCCTAAGAAATCAAGAGCCTTGCAAAGGAAAATGGTGGATCCAGGGAGGAAGACAGAACAAAGGAGAAACAGCGGAAGAAGCTGTTATCAGAAAAGTTAGGGAAGAAACAGGATTGGAAGTTATAGTTGACAAATTTATTTGGACTACTGATGTGATGTTTGATAAAACTGCCTTCCAAAATATAAAAACAGGTGTTCATTATTCAGCCAAGGTATACTTAGTGCATCCTAAAGATAAAATGGCAGAAATCAAACTAGATCCCACCCAGGATAAATACAGATGGATTGAAAAAATTGAGGAAAATCTTGATAGTTATGTGAAAAAATCATTAATAAAATCAGAGGTTTTTAAAAAAACATAAATGGAATACAAATATCCTGTGGCAAAACCTTCTTTTGAAGGAAATGAAAAAAAATATCTTGAGAATGTCATAAATTCAGGAGTAATATCTTCCCAGGGAAATTACATTCCAGAATTTGAAAAAGATTTTGCCAAATACAATGGAGTAAAACATGGGATTGCCTGCTCTTCGGGAACTGCTGCTTTAACCATTGCAGTAAAATCACTTAATCTCAATCCAGATGATGAAATCATTGTTCCAGAATTTACAATGATAGCTTCTGCATGGGCTGTCAAATATGGGGGGGCAAAGCCAGTGTTTGTTGACTGCGGTGATGACCTTAACATTGATGTCAGTAAAATTGAGGAAAAGATAACGCAAAAAACAAAGGCAATAATGCCTGTGCATATTTATGGAAGAAGGTGCAATATGGATAGAATAATGGAAATTGCGCAAAAATACAACCTGAGAGTCATAGAAGATTCAGCTGAATCCCATGGAGTAAAGCCAGTCGGCGACATTGCCTGCTTTTCTCTTTATGGAAACAAGATAATTACTGCAGGAGAAGGTGGAATTGCAGTAACCAATGATGATCATCTTGATTTTCAAATGAGGCATTTGAGGAGCATGGCATTCAGCACCACACATGATTTTCTCCATGCAAAGGAAGCAAATAATTTCAGAATGACAAATATGCAGGCAGCTATTGCAAAAGCCCAGCTTGAACAGCTTCCTGCTTTTCTGGAGAAAAGAAAAGAAATTGAAACTCATTATGATAAGGGTCTTGAAGGCATTGCAGGAATTACAGTAATGCCGAAAAGAGATGTTGTGTGGTTTTATGATGTGCTTACCAAAGACAGGGAAAAACTACAGAGGCATTTGGAAGATAATGGAATAGAGACCAGACAATTTTTCAAGCCAATGAGCAGGCAGCCTGTTTTTGGGGGAAACACAACAACATTTTGGAAAGATTTGAAAGCAAACAAGTTCGGAGATTCTGGAATTTACATTCCAACTTATATTGGGCTTAGCACAAAGGACCAGGATTTCATAATAGAAAAAATAAAGGACTTTTATAGTTCCCATTAAAAAAAACTTAATAAAGAGAGGTTTTTTAAATAGAAATTTTCTCCATAGAACATGGAAACTGAAAAAAAAATTGACAAAAAAGGGATAATAAAAATAAAGCCATCTTATGAGGATGAAAGAGGAAAAATAATAGATATACTTGATGAGGGGGAATTTGTCCATGCAGGAATTGTAACATTCAAGAAGGGAGCAATCAGAGGTAACCACTACCATAAACAGACAGAGCAAGTCAATTATATACTGAAAGGGAAAATAAGATATCTTTCAAAAGACCTTTCAAAGAAAGGCAGCAAAATTGTGGAAAACATCATGGTGCCTGGCGACATGATAATTGACCCGCCTTTCCAATGGCATGAGCAGGAAGCCATTGAAGATAGTGAAATGCTATTTTTTACAAAAAAATCAAGGAAAAAAGGCGGTTTTGAGCAAGACGTTTTCAGGATTCCAAAAGAAGAAATACTGAAATTCGAGCTTTCCTGAGCTACTCTTTTAGAAATTCTTTTGCTTTCCTCGTATATTCATATTCCTGCTGGACAAAGGAATAGCCCTGAGAAGTATCCATCATCCTTTCTTCAATCCACTCAAGGGAGAAATCAATTATTCTTATAAATTCACTGGTCTTTTTCCTGCTGCCTTTGATTGATTTTAATGTTTCTTCTGCAAAATTCTTCATTTTTTTCTGATTGTTCTTGTTTTTTAATATTTTTGCAGCATCAACAATATCATGATAAAAATCATTGGACATTCTCAAAATTCCCCATGGTCCAAGTGATTCTTTTTTGTCAGCGTCCCTTAAAACTTTTGCAATCAAATTCTTTCCATAATATAACT
>CAYVSB010000008.1:0-12133 GCA_964452855.1 Candidatus Woesearchaeota archaeon | reverse complement strand
AAAACAAGATTGAAAAGGAGAAAAAGGAAAAGAGAAGGAATGCCTTCCTGTTAAGAAAGAAAGAGAAAGGCAAGCTTGCAGCCAAAGCTAATCTTCCTGGAAAAAAATCCGTGAAAAAATTCACCATTAACAAGAAGCCGAAAAAAGGCTCTGTAAAAAAGAGGAGATAAGATGGCTGTTGCTTATACTGTTTCAGGCGGAAAATCCCCTTTCTGGACCCTGAGTGTTAACACAATCCTTGTTTTATTGAATGTTTTCCTGTTCTTTGCATTTACTCTTTTAATCAGTTTCAATGTTCTTTCCTTTGATCAAATAGCAATAAAACCCGCCAGCATTCTTGGCGGAAAATATCTGTGGACTTTTTTAACAAGCATGTTCATGCATGCCGGGCTTTTCCACATATTTGCAAACATGCTTTCCCTGCTCTTCATAGGCTCGCTTGTTGAAAGGATAATTGGAAGGAGAAGATACTTCTGGTTTTACATGCTTGCAGGACTGCTTGCAGGATTGTTCTTTGTAATTCTTAGCAAGATTCCTATTTCCTTCTTTTCAGGAGACTTTGAAACCTTTGCCGTCGGAGCTTCAGGAGCAATCTTCGGGCTTGTCGGCTTGCTGATGATGCTCACGCCAAACCTTCCGGTATATGTAATGTTCATACCAATTCCAATAAAGATGAAGTATGCAGCACCTGGAATCCTTGTTGTGCTTTGGCTTGTTTCAATAGCAGGAAGCATTCCGGTTGGCAACACCGCGCATTTCGGAGGATTCTTAGCAGGATTGGCATACGGCATTTATCTCAAAAGCAAATATAAGAACAAAACAAAACTAATAAGCAGGCATTTCAGCTGAAAAATGACAAAAAACAAAACTACCAGTGAATTTTTTAAAGAGAACTATTCGCTTAGCTGGAAATTCCTTAAGGAATCCAGAAAATCAATTTATACAATAGCGCTGGTTTTTCTGGCATTTGCATTAATTGGATTTTTTATTGAGATGCCGGAAGCCCTTTCAATACAGATAATCCAGATGCTTGAAGAAATTGTTGCAAGGACGCAGGGACTTTCTGGTTTTGGGATTATAAAATTCATATTTCTTAACAATATTCAAAGCAGCATTCTTGGACTTGTGCTTGGAATTTTCATAGGAATTTTCCCTGTCTTTTTTGCAGCATTCAATGGATATATTCTTGGATTTGTTTTATTCTTATCTATTCAGTCTGGGGGAGTTCTTGAGTTGTGGAAAATCTTTCCTCATGGGATTTTTGAGCTGCCTGCAATTTTTATAGCTCTTGGAATTGGATTGCGGCTTGGAATGCAGGCTTTGCGCCGGGGCAAAAAGAACAGCTTCAAAAGCTTTATTCTTGACGCAGGAAGGACATTTGTCTTTGTTGTAATTCCTCTTCTGGCTATCGCAGCGATAATAGAGGGCATACTTATATCCCTTCTGAGATAATAATTAGAACAATTTAAATAGGTTTTTTGCCTTAATTGAGGGCAGTCAAATCTGAAAAGGAGGTTAAAATGTGGTATCAAAAACTGGCACTTGTTCTTGCAGCCATTGGGGCTATCAACTGGGGGCTTGCAGAACTTGGATGGAATTTGGTAGATGGGTTGTTTAGTTGGGGAGGCACAATGCTTATCTCAATAATCTACTATGTTGTCGGCCTGGCAGGGTTGTATTCCCTTTTCCTTATATTTAAGGAATAGACAGGCAAATTAATTTATTTTTTTATCTTTAAATTTTTCAGGACTACTCTTTCTTTCTTAAAGCAGAACTACTCTTTTATTTCATTTATGCCAAAAAGAATCAAAAGAGCTCCGACAAGAAGAACTGCCCAGATTATTCCTCCCTTTAGGAAAACTGCAGCTGCATCTCCCATATGCCATATGTTTACTCCCCAGAGATATACTGGCACAATAACGAGTATAAGCCCAGCAATCAACTCAAGCCATTTGTTCATTCCTTATTTTTGGAAGGATTGTTTAAAAAGATTTATGTGCTCTATCAGATAGGCTTAAAAATACACATTAAATACTTTGAGAATGGAAGAAACAGAGAAAAAGGCTCGGGAAGCGATTTTCAAGCAATCAGATGATATAGAAGGAATTTCCATAAAAGGGTATGACTTTAACAAGGGAGTGGATTATGGGAAAATCCTTGATAGCTATGCCTCAACAGGGTTTCAAGCAAGCCATTTTGCAAAAGCTGTTAAAATAATTGAGAAAATGACAAAGGAGAAAGCAACTATTTATCTTGGATGCACTTCAAATCTTATTACATCGGGGGTTCGCGACATTATAAAATGGATGGCACAGCACAAGAAGATGGATGTCTTTGTCACAACAGCAGGAGGAATTGAGGAGGACATAATAAAGTGCCTTGGGGATTTCAAGCTTGGGGAATTTTCCGCCTCTGGCGAGCTTTTGAGGAAAAAGGGAGTTAACAGGACAGGAAATATACTTGTTCCAAATTCAAGATATGTAAAGTATGAGGAATTTATGGATCCAATACTAGAAAAGATTTATTCAGAGCAGAAAAAAACTGGAAAAATAATCTCTGTGTCTGATTTCATAAAGATTCTTGGAAAAGAGATAAACAACGAGGAAAGCATATTGTATTGGTGCTGGAAAAACAACATAAGGGTTTACTGCCCTGCTCTAACAGACGGAAGCACAGGAGACATGGTGCATTTCTTCATGTACAAGCATCCTGATTTTAAAATTGACATAGCTTATGACATCCATGACATGAATGAATTTACAATCACAAGGAAAAAGACAGGGCTTATTCTTCTTGGAGGGGGAATAATGAAGCACCACATACTTAATTCAAACATGATGAGGAACGGGGCAGAATACAGCGTTTACATAAACTCAGGAGAAGAATGGGATGGCGCGGATTCAAATGCGCGGCCTGACGAAGCTGTTTCATGGGGCAAGATTGTTGAAAAAGGAGAATCTGTTAAGGTTTTCGGCGATGCAACAATTCTTTTCCCTTTGATAGTTGCCAAGTGTTTTGCGAAATAGCATCCAAATTTATTTAAACAGATGATAATCCTAAGTTATAATGAGACTTTTGAAGAGATTTTTTACTGGTTCTTTTGTTGAGAAAAGATATGTGCATTCAGGAGCATTATTTGGAGACGCTGTAAGCTATTTGTATTTTGGAGAATGTCCTGGTTTCAGGAATTTACTAGATAAATGGGAGAAATGGGAAACAGAATATGCCCTGAGAGGATTTAGAACAATAAGCCTTGACAGATTTGAAAGTTTTGGAGGATATAGTAATTCTCTTGATGATGTTATCGGAAATAAGCGTGAGCCAAATGAAGAGCCTGTTTTCCACGCCAAAATTTACAGGGAGAATTTTCTTGGAAAGATTAACCCTGTAATTAATCTTAAAAAAATATTTTCAGAGGATATTCCACAGGTAACTCCCTATAATATTCCCTCCACAGAATTCCCTTAGAAGGCTAAAGTTTTCTTATTTTATTTTTAGTTATTTGCCAAGTAAAATTTGCTCATTACCAATTACGCCTTGGGTTTTGAGATAACAACCAATAAAGAACATTTATATATCACTTGTTTTTTTTAAGGCAATGCTCACAGCAAAGCAGGTGGATGAAATAAGGCAGCACCTGGAACAGGCGCAGAACCCGCTTTTTCTCTTTGACAATGACCCTGACGGGCTTTGTTCTTTTCTTATACTGAGGAAATTCTGCGGAAAAGGCAAAGGGGTTCCAATAAGGTCATATCCTTCAATGAACAGCGAATATTTCAGGAAAGTCAATGAGCTGAAGGCAGACTACATATTTATCCTTGATAAGCCGCTTGTCGGCAAGGATTTTTTTGATGAAGCTGAGAAAGTGAACGTTCCTGTTGTCTGGATAGACCATCACAAAACAGACGAAATAGTGCCTAAATCCGTAAACTATTACAATCCTATGCTAAACAAGGAGAAAACAAATGAGCCTGTAACACATCTTTGCTACCAGGTTTCACAAAGGAAAGAAGACATGTGGCTGGACGTTGTTGGTTGCATTGCCGACCATTTCGTTCCTGAGAAATATGGAGAATTTAGAGAACAGTTCCCTGAGATATGCATTGATTCAAAAGAGCCCTTTGGCATACTTTACAAATCCCAAATAGGCAAGATTGCAAAGATGTTTTCATTTGCATTGAAAGACACTACCACGAATGTTGTGAATATGCTCAAGTTCTTGGTCAAGGCAAAAAGCCCGCATGATGTGCTTGAGGAAAATTCTGAAACCCAGGCAATTCACAGAAGATTTTCCCAGATAGATAAAAAATATTCAAGGCTATTGGACAAGGCGAAAGCCCTGGATAAAAACTCAAACAAACTGATATTCTTCAAATATGCAGGAGACTTAAGCATAGGCGGCGAACTGTCTAATGAGCTGAGCTATCTTTTTCCCAAGAAGTTTATTGTTGTTTTATATTTCACAATGGGAAAGGTGAATTTTTCTGCAAGGGGAAACAAAGTGAAGGACCTTATTCTCAAGGCAATTGAAGATATTCCAGGTTCGCGAGGAGGCGGGCATGAAAATGCTGTTGGCGGACAGATAAGGCCAGAAGATGTTGATGTATTAAGGGAGAATTTGGAGAGGCTGGTTGGGTAATTATTTTTTCTTTAATATTCAAAATATTAAATCACAGAAAAGTATAAAAACTTCGTTTCTTTAGAATATGTATGAGCGGAAAGATTGGAATGTGGTTTATGGATTCATGTAATAATGCCATAGGTCTAGTCTACACACTCATTAAACCTAGCTCAATTTAATTCAACCATTTTAGGTCTGAGTTGAATTGGGTGCGAGTTCTACCAAACTACTTAGACTTCAAAGAAATGAATTAATTGGGCTTTCAAAAAAAATGGAAGCTGTAATGGAAAAAAGCGAAACTGCTGTCCTTGAAAGGGAGCTTACAGAGCTGATGCAGACAACGTACAGGATGGAATACGAGCTTGAGCTTGTCTTTCAAGAAGCAAACGCGAGATAAAAAAGAAAGGGAAACTTTGCACGAATGCAGAGAATTCCATGCAATTTTTCTAATGGATAATAGCGATTATACAGGATATATCCTATAAAATTTTATATACCTCTTTTAATTTTAATTTTGATGGACTTAAAGACATTGATTAAAGATTTTTTTAATCCTTCAGTTCACAGAGCCATAAAAAAATTTGCCGAAGGAGGAGAGATGTCATATGCAGACCGAAAGTTTTCAGAGCAGGCTCTTCTGGAACAGCAAGGGTATATAGAAAAACATGAAGTACCTATTCTTCCAACTGGAGGAAGAGAGGCAACTTCCATCATGTACTTTATCTGGACAGAAAAAGGGGAATTATTCTACTCCTTAAAGCATCCTATAAAAAATACCTTTTATACGCTAGCTGGCGAAAGCTTTTGACTAATATTTGTTCTTTGAGAGATTATTAATATGTCTTGCCGATGTAAACCATGTAATCCGCGCTTTTGCCGCAGATAATGCATTTCTTTCCTTTGACTTGCTGAGAAGCAGGGTCTATGAATAATGTTTTTGCCCCGCCTGTTTCTGATTTCAAAAGCTCTTCACAGCCGTCTGCTTTACACATTGGAGAAATGACAATTTGTTTTTCCTTTATGAATTTGATTAGGTCTTTCTTTTCCTCTGCTTTTTTAATATTTGATTTTAGCACATTTTCGGCTTTTTCAAACAATTCAGCCTGGATTTTTTCAAGAACTTCCGGAATGGTTTTTTCCAAATCAGTTATCTTTACAGGAATTTTTTTCCCGTCATTTCTCTTGACAAGAATAACTTGCTTTTTTTCCATGTCCTGCGGACCAAACTCCAGCCTTATTGGAATTCCCTTTAGCTCCCATTCATGGAACTTATAGCCAGGACTTACTTCTGTCCTTTCATCCAGAAGAGGGGAGAATTTTGATAGCTTTTTCTCAATGTCAGAAGCTTTTTTCAAAATATTTTTGTCATTTTCAAACTTCAATGGAATTATCACAAGCTTATTCTGGGCAATTTTAGGAGGTATTACAAGTCCTTTGTCATCTGAATGAATGGCGAACATTGTTCCAAGCATTCTTGTTGAAATTGCATGAGTGTTTTGGTAGACATAATCTGTTTTTTCCTCTTTTGTCTTGAATTTTATGTCATATGCCTTGGAAAAGTTTTGTCCGTCATAATGGAAGCAAACTCCCTCAATCACTTTTCCGTTTGGAAGATAGTGATGCATCTTCTCTGAGAAAACAGCACCTGCAAACTTTTCGCTTTCTGTTTTTCTTCCGTATATTCCTGGTAGGGCCATTAGTTCTTCTGTAACTTTCGTGTATGCCTTTATCACTTCTTTTCCATGTCTTAATGCCTCTTCTTTATCCGCAAATGCAGTGTGCATCTCATTCCATAGAAATTCCCTTGTCCTGAAAAAAGGAACAGGATGCTTGAATTCCCACCGGATGACGTTATTCCATTGATTCAACAAAAGAGGCAAGTCTCTCCAGCTCCTAATCCATTTTGAATAAGATTCATACATTATTGCCTCTGAAGTCGGTCTTATTGCAAGCCTTTCGGCAAGCTTTGTGTTCCCTGCGTGAGTCACCCATGCAACTTCAGGAGAAAACCCTTCAACATGCTCCTTTTCCTTGGAAAAAGAGGATTCCGGAATAAGAAGAGGGAAATATGAATTTTGCACGCCTATTTTTTTGAACAACTTATCACAGGACTTTACTATTTCTTCCCAAATGCAGTATGAATCAGGCCTTAGAATCATGCATCCTGAAACAGAAGAGTAATCAGCGAGTTTTGACTTAATCATAAGCTGTGTGAACCATTCTGAGAAATTGTCCTCTTTCCTTGCCGTTATTCCCTCTGTGCTTTTTGTTTTTTCCATTTTGTCCTTGCCTATAACAAATCCTGCCCTAATTCTTCCTGTGAAATATCATTGACAGCCTGCTTTATATAATTGCTCTCAAGCGCAAAGCCAAGGCTTTCGCTGCTTCCGATTTTATAGTTGTTTATTCCTATGACTTTTCCGTTTGTGTCTATCAAAGGTCCGCCGGAATTTCCTGGGTTGAGAGCTGCATCTGTCTGGATGTAGGCAGGAAGCGCGTTTGCCCCTTCTCTATGAATCGCAGAAACTATTCCCTGCGAAACGCTGAACTGCAATCCAAGAGGATTTCCGATTGCAATAACTTTTTCACCTACATTAACATCATCTGAATTTCCAAGAGTTAATTTTTCATAATTTCCTGATATTTTCAAAAGCGCTATGTCCAAGTCAACATTATATCCTACAGGAGATACTGAATGCTGCACGCCATCATAAGTGAATACTCCTGCTGCCTTTGCATTTTCCATAACATGCGCATTTGTGACTATATATCCATCATCTGTTATCAAGAAACCTGTTCCTTGGGCTATGTCTGTTTTTATTGTCACAACTCCTTTTACAGCCTCTTCAATTATTCCAGAAAAGTCCTCACCGGCAGATGCCTTTAATGTGTTCAGCTGTTGGCTAAGGCTTCCAAGGCTTGAGTCAAGGGTTTTCAGCTGGCTTTTTGTATCAAGAACACTTGTTGTTATTTCCCCAAGCTTTGAGTTGGTGTCTGCTTCAAGTTTGTCAATATTGGAATTCAGCTGGCTATACTGCAATTCAGCCCTTGCGTAAAGGAGATATATGAAAACGCTGTTGAGTATTAGAATTATTATTATCAAAGAGCTAAGGCTTCCAAGGATTATCTTGTGATGCCTTTTTATTTCTATGTGGTGCACAGGTTGAAATTCTCTTGCTGCCATGAGTTAAATTATACCTTTGCATTTATTAACCTTGCCAAATTTTTGGAAAAATCTTAAGATATAAAAACCTGTTACTGCTTGTTTTTTTGGGCCTATAGTTTAACGGACAGAATACCGGGTTTCGGCCCCGTTGATCCAGGTTCGAATCCTGGTAGGCTCATAGATAACATGGAAAAAACAACAGCACAGCCAGGGGATTTGGTTGAGATACATCTTACGCGGGAAATATATGGGGGAACGCTAATTGAATCTCCTGAAACAGAAAAAGGAATTGTCCTTTTGAAGCTTGATTCAGGATACAATATAGGCTTTAACAGAAAAGATATACTAAGCATTAAAACTCTCCGGAAAGCCAAGGCAGAAGAAAAAGAAATGGAAATCAAGAAGGCAGGAAACAAGCCGAATGTGGCTATGATAATAACAGGAGGAACAATTGCTGCCAAACTAAACCCCAAAAAAGGAGGAGTTGACTGGCTGACAGACCCTTCTGCCCTCTTCAAATTTTATCCTGAGCTTTTCAATATTGTGAATATTTCAAAAGTTGAAGTTCCTTTCATGAAAGCTTCTGAGGACATGGACTTCAAGGACTGGCAGAAAATAGCAAAGACAGCTGAAAAACTTTTGAATGACGAGAACATAAAAGGGGTTATAATAACACATGGGACAGACTTCCTTCATTACACTTCCGCAGCGCTTTCATTTTTTCTGAGAGATTTGACAAAGCCTGTTGTGCTTACATACAGCCAAAGAAGCATTGATAGGGGAAGCTCTGATGCGAGGCTGAATTTGCAGGCTGCTGCAATCACTGCTGTGAATGATATTGCAGAAGTTGTTCTTGTGGGGCATGCATCTGCAAATGATGATTACTGCTATGTGCTGAGAGGAAATAAAGTGAGGAAGCTTCACTCTTCAAGGAGAGATGCATTCAAGCCTGTTAATATAAAACCCTTAGCAAAAGCTGACGAAAATACTTTTTTCAGATTGGGAAGCTACAACATCAGGAAAAAAGGAAAGGTGAAACTGGATTCAAAGTTTGAGGAGAAAGTGGCATTGTTAAAGTTTTATCCTGGCCAAGATTCTTCTATCTTGGATTATTATCTGAAACAAGGCTATAAAGGAATTGTAATTGAGATGGGTGCTCTTGGGCATGTTTCAACAATGAGAGCAAGAAAAGGCTGGACAAAAAAGCTCAAGGAAGTTCAGCAAAAAGGTCTTGTTGTATGCGCAACCACGCAATGCATATTCGGAAGAGTTGACCCTCTGGTTTACAGCAATGGAAGAGAGATTCTTGGAACAGGTGTTATTTACCTTGAGGATATGCTTGCAGAAACAGCATTTGTAAAGTTGGGATGGGTATTGGGGCATAAGGAATGGAAAACCAAAGTAAAGGAAAAAATGCTTGAGAATTTTGCAGGGGAATTCAATGAGAGGATTGAGGAGTAATATTGTAACTGCTAAGGGATTACATTAGAAGGGTTTATAAGGAGAAAAAGAGAATAAAACACCATGTTAAAAGACAATTTGCGGCAAATTGATACAGTAGTATCCAAAATAAACACCCATCCGGAATACTCTGCTGAAGTGTATAAAGAGAAGTCTCATGCATTAAGAGCCGAGGCGGAAAAACACTCCCTGGAAATAGAACTTGCAAATGAGAAAAGAATATTAACAAATAAGGAGAGGAAATTATTTCTTGGGAGATTGGATAGCGCAGCGGATTTTCTTTCAAGAGAAGGAATAGACAATTATACATTATCAAAATTAGGATACTTAATAGAGCCTGATCAAAACCCTGCCCAAGGATTTAGAAATGAGCATCTTAAGTTCGGGGGATTTAATGCAGTTGATCCTGAAAGAGTTCAGTATAGAATTCAGCACCTGGTAGATATCTTGCAGAACCCAGATATTCATCCTGTTATAAGAGCTTCAAATGCACATCTGGAGCTTGTTGAAATACATCCTTATATGGACGGAAATGGAAGAGCTGCAAGAATGCTTCAGAATTTCTGCCTGCAGCAAAGGAATTATCCTGTAGCAATTATAGATTCAGAGGAAGTCAAGGATTATCTCAATGTTCTTCATAAAGCATTGGAAAAAAGATACAATGGCGAAACAAGTGTTTTCACTCCATGTGAGAACGAAATAAGATTTCACGAGTTTATCTCCCAGAGGGTTTTAAGTTCTGCAATTTCCTTGGAAAAAGAATTGGAGAAAAGAAAAGCGTATGAAATAAAATTAACAAATCTTGATCAGCCAGGCATTGCCTTTTCTATATCGAAAATTTTCAAGTGTTTGGGGAGAAAAACAAACAAAAATATCAGCGTGTCTATTGATAAAAGAAAAGGGGAAAGAAAATCAGAAACTTTATCTGTGAAAGGAGATATAGGAAGGGATGACCTCAAAAAAATATTAATGGGCTGTTCTAAGAAATATAGAATAGGATTTGCAATATCTGACGGAACAAACAAACCATAAGCAAATAATTTAATAAACTCTTTCTCTTTCCTTAAATTATGGATAAGGATGAATTGGATTATAATAAGATTGGATTGAAATGCGGTCTGGAAATTCACCAACAGCTTGATACAACAAAGCTTTTCTGCAGCTGCCCGTCAATTCTCAGGAAAGAAGAACCTGATTTTATTGTCAGAAGGAAACTGCATGCTGTTGCAGGAGAGGAAGGGAAAGTGGATGTTTCTGCCGCATATGAAGCTTCGCAGGAAAAAAAATTTGAATACCAGGGATATGATACCACGTGCCTTGTTGAACTTGATGAAGAGCCTCCACATACCCTCAATAAAGACGCATTGCAGACAGCAATTCACATTGCGCTTCTTTTGAATGCGCAGATTATTCCCATAACACAGATAATGAGAAAGACAGTAATAGATGGCTCAAACACATCAGGCTTTCAAAGAACTGCGATTATTGCACGGGATGGGTTTGTTGAAACATCTTTTGGAAAAGTGAGGATAGACACGATATGCCTTGAAGAGGATTCTGCAAGGATAGTTTCAAGACAGACAGGAGAAAAGGGAAACATTTCAATCTTTAGGCTTGACAGGTTGGGAATTCCGCTTGTTGAAATTGCAACAGCACCTGATATTCTTTCTCCTGAGCAGGCAAAAGAGACGGCGCTGTTAATAGGAGGAATCTTGAGAACATGCAAAGTAAGAAGAGGAATAGGAACAATAAGGCAGGACATTAATATTTCAATAAAGCCAGGAAGGGAAAGAAGCAGAAGAGTTGAGCTAAAGGGATTTCAGGACCCAAAAATAATGATAAAGACCGTTGAGATTGAGATTGCAAGGCAGAAAAAAATCCTTGCTGAAGGAAAAATGAACGAGAATGAAGTGAGGAATGTTCTTCCAAACGGAGAAAGTGAGTTTTTAAGGCCAATGCCCGGGGCTGCAAGAATGTATCCTGAAACAGACCTTCCAATCCTGAAAATTTCAAGGGATGACCTAAACGAGGCTAAAAAGACAATTCCAAAATCATCTCTTGAACTGGAAAAAGAACTTGCAAAAAAAGGCCTTAATAATGACATGATAAAAATGCTTTTGAAAGAGGGTAAAATGGAAGACTTCAAAGAGCTTCTTGATGTGCTTGATAATCCTTCTCTTGTGGCAAAAATGATTCTTATGTATACCAAGGAAATAGAAGCAAAGAACAAGATTGCCCCTGAAAAAATTGATGAAATGTTCAACAAAGATGTCATCGCTGAGATTCTTGAAAATGTGAAGAAGGGAAAAATTCCTGAGAGCGATGCAAAAGATGTAATGGCAAGGATAGCTTCAGGAGAAAGTCTTGAGAAGGCATTAACGCATGAAAAGCAGGATATAAACCAGGTTGAAAATCTGATAATAAGGCTTTTGAAGGAAAAGCCAGGGCTTTCTTTGAATGCATATATGGGAATGGCTTTGAAGGAACTTAACGGAAAGGCTAATGGCAAAGAGGTTATGGAAATAATAAGGAAACATATAAAATGAATCTTAAAAGGCGAATTCCTGAAAAAACCGAAGCGATGGATGCTACAAAAGAAGTCAAGAATTTCTTTATAACTCATAAACAGATGTTCAATAAAGGTTTTGATTTATATGAAATAGTGGCAGTTGACATCTTAAGAAATTTTACGCTTAAGAAAGGAAAGGTTCTTGATATTGGATGCGGTTATGGAGGGCTCATTAAAAGGCTTAATTCTCTAAGAAAGAATTTGCATTTTACAGGAATAGACATATCAAAAAATATGCTTAAATTAGCCAAAAATTATATGAAAAAAGACTTAAAATTTTTATTTATGTCTGCGGAAAAGCTTAATTTTGATAAAG
>CAYVSB010000007.1:1456-12224 GCA_964452855.1 Candidatus Woesearchaeota archaeon | reverse complement strand
AAAATAAAGGATATTATTGAGAAGAAGTTAACAGAGATGTCAAAAAAGCATAACTGGGAAATCAGGAAAATTAAAATAAAACACCTTGACCTTGCTGTTGCAACATACTATCCTCTGGTTTATGCTGAATTTTATTCTGCGACAAGAAGATTTGACGGCAGAAAATATGGGAAAAAAATAGAAGATGCTGCAGGGCCAGAGGTTTTGAGAAGAATACTTGGTGGTTCAGAGATAACAAAAGCAGAGCATATGGGGAGACACTATAATTCATCCTTAAAAGCCAAAAGGTTCATAGAGAAGGAATTTTCCAAGAGCTTTAATGATGTTGACTGTATCATAAGCCCGACTATCCCAAGGCTTCCATGGAAAATAGGCGAGAAAATTTCTGTTGAAGAAGCATATGCAACAGATGCTCTTACAATACCTTCCAGCCTTGCAGGAAACTGCGCAATTTCAATTCCAGCTGGAGAAATCAATAAAATTCCTGTCGGCATGCAAATAATCTGTGATAAATTTCAGGAACAGAAACTGCTGCAGATTGCAAGATTATTTTTTCCCTAACCTTTTTTCCAATGCCATCTTTGCTGCAGAATAATCAGCCCTTTTGTTTGTGGTTTCCATTATCTTTCCCATAAGGAAATTAATTGCCCATGGTTTTCCGGATTTATAATCTCCCACAGCCTTTTTGTTGTTTTTTATAACCTCATCAATTATTTTCTCTATTTCCTTTGTATCTGAAATTTGCCTGTGTTCTTTCAGGTTAAGCTTTGGAGAGAAAGACTTCTCCTTCCAGCTCCTCAAAATTTCCTGCGCTTTTGGCTCCGAGAGCTCTTTTCTTTCAATCATCTCAAGAAGTTCAATGAAATGCTGGGCATCAAAATCCAGTTCATCAAGAGTTTTTTTATTGTAATTCAGAACGCTGAATAGTTCCTCTGTAACCCATCTGGTTGCTAATTTAGGATTGATTTTTTCAATAGTTTTTTCAAATAATTCTATTACATCTATATTTCTTGTCAGTATTCCGGCAGAGGTTTTTGGAATGTTGTATTTTTTTACCAGTTTTTTGAGTTTTTGCACAGGGGTCTCAGGAATATTTTTTTTAAGAGAATCTATCAATGATGAAGAAATATCCAATGATGGAAGATCAGGGTCAGAAATAAACCTGTAATCCTGCGCCTGCTCTTTTGAACGCATTTTTGCAGTAGTTCTTTTTTCAGCATCATACTTTCGTGTTTCCTGTTCGCTGACAGGCATGGAAAGCTTTTCCTGCCTTGCAATTTCAATGTCAATTGCATCCCTTATGTTTTTTACAGAGTTAACATTCTTTATCTCAACTCTTTCTCCATTTGTTGAAATGTTAACATCTGCCTTTATTCCAAGTTCCTTGCTTATTGCCTTTACATAGCCAAGAGTGACTATCAATTCTTTAAGCCATTTTTCAACGTTTTCTGAGCTGGAAAAGTCAGGCTCTGTCACAATTTCAATCAGAGGAATTCCGGAACGATTGTAATCTATTTCCCCTGTCTGAGGATTCCATGCAGCAGGATCCTCTTCAAGATGGCATTCCCTTATTTTTATCCCCTCAAATTTTCCGCCCTGGCCTGTGGGAATGGCATGGGGACCTGAAAGGGTGTTTTGATAGCCCTTTGGAAGATCTGGCCATGAATAATGCTTTCTTTGCCAGATTGTTTTTTGATTTATTTTGCAGCCAAGAATCAATGATATTTGGATTGCCTTTTTTACAGCTTCCTTGTTTGGGAGCATAGGCTTTGCCCCTGGCTGCCCGGTGCATATGGGACAGATGTTTGCATTAGGAGATGTGAGCTTTGCTCCATGGACTGCCCTGCACGAGCAGAATAATTTTTCTTTTGTGTCTATGTAGCCGTGTATTTCAAGGCCTATTTTTACCATAACCTTAAAAAAGAACTGCGGTTTATTAATTTAATCAATGATAAAGTGGATATTCAGTTGTGAGACGATAAAGTTAATTTTTGATGATTATAAATAATCTTAACTTTTAATAAAAATATTCCACAATACTGAAATTTTTTAAGAGGACTTAATTATCCATTCAAAAACATCATAGTTTGATTTTTCTATTTTACCCCTATAAACTTCAAAATTTTCAATCAATTTTCCGTTTCCGTAGCCTAATTTTTTCATTATTTTTATCATGGGAATATTAAAAATAGATGTACGGACTATAACCTTTATTTTTCTTTTTAAGCCTTCTTTTATAATCTTTTTTGTAAGTTTTATTCCTATTCCCTTTTCTTTACAATCCAGATCTTTGGTAATGGTCATTATACCTGTATCCAAGGCAATATTAGCAGCAGCAACAATTTTTTTATTTTTTGCATCTTCGCAAACAAGACCAACATTCTCTTTTTTGTTTGGAACCCAAATTCTTAATATTTCTTTTTTAGTGAGAGGAGAATTCTTCCTTGGCACATATGGATATTTTCCTGCCTTTAAATTTTTATTAAAGTATTTCATTATATCTAAAAAATCATATGGAATTCCCGCTTTGTCTTTTTTTCTCCAGTTTATTTTTCTTATGATATATCTCATTTAGATTAATGGAGATTATTCTTTATAAAATATATTCAAACCCAACAAAAATCCTTAAAAAGGCTGTGGATTTTCCCTTTTTATGAAGATAGGCAGCGTGGACATTAAATGGCTTGGGCATTCTGGCTTTTTAATTAAAAATTCAATTGTTGTTTACATTGACCCCTTTAATATAAAGGACGGCTTGGAAAAGGCTGACGTTATTTTCATAACTCACAGCCACTATGACCACTGCAGCGTTGCCGACATGACAAAGATAATCAAGGATGGCACAAGAATAATTCTTACTGCAGATAGCCAAAGTAAGATAACAAGGTTTAATGTCCCTATCCAAATGGAAATAATTGAGCCTGGTCAGGAGCTTTCTTTTGGGGAAATTAAAGTGCTGGCTGTTCCTGCTTATAACAAAGACAAACATTTCCACCCGAAGGATGAGCAATGGGTTGGATATGTGATAAAATTCAACGATACAATAATTTATCATGCAGGAGACACTGATTTTATTCCTGAGATGCAGAAACTTACAGGATATAATCAGCAGGGAAAGGAATTTATTGCGCTTCTTCCGATAGGTGGAAGGTTTACAATGACCCCTGAAGAGGCAGCAGAAGCTGCGGCAATGATAAAGCCCTCAATTGCAATCCCTATGCACTATGGAAGCATAATAGGCAGCGATAATGATGCCAAGGAGTTTGCGAAAATGTGCAAGGAAACAGGAATAAGATGTGAAATATTACAGAAAGAATAATTTTTCCTATTATTAATCTAAAATCAATCTATAATTAAGATAAATTATTGACAGCGAGTTTATATTAGAAGACTTTTATACTATCTTAAAGAAGATTTTATGAAAAAAGCATAATTTTGTGGAAAGAGAGATAAAAAATATGTAGGAAGCCCGATAAACAATCTATGTCTTGAAACATAGAAGAATTTTTAAAGAATAAGATATTAATTTTGTTATTATATTAATTTATTCAACTGACATTGAATAAATTATTGTTTGGGGTGTGTAGTTCTTTTTGTATTAGTCGGAGGTATAAAAAGTATTTAAACCTTTCTGAGGTTTTTGCTTTTTTGAATCTGGCAAAACATAGAGATGAAAGGAGGTTATAAATAAAAAAACAAAAATGGTTTTAGATTTTGCAAAGGAAGCAATAGAGCATTCTGCAACACACAGCATTAACTTTGATGAACTAAAGGCTGGAAAGGCTAACATTAAGGTTGTCGGTGCTGGAGGATGCGGAAGCAACATGGTGACATGGCTTTTCAACAAGGGAATCAACGGAGCTACTGTTTACGGGGTTAACACAGACGCTTTGCACCTCAGCGTTACAAAAGCTGATGAAAAAATCCTTATTGGTAAGGAGCTTACAAGGGGACTTGGAGCAGGTGGAAACCCTAAGGTAGGAAGGGAAGCTGCAAAAGAGGCAATAGTTGACATAAAGAAAGCTGTTGCAGGAGCAGACATGGTGTTTGTTCTTACAGGACTTGGAGGAGGAACTGGTACAGGTTCTGCACCGGTCATTGCACAGCTTGCCAAGGAAACAGGCGCTGTTGTTATAGCTGTTGTTACAATGCCATTTGAGTCTGAAAAGGCAAGAATAGACAAGGCAGAGTGGGGACTTCAGGAACTTAGGGAAGTTACCAACACATGCATTGTTCTTGACAACAACAGACTTGTGGACATTGCAGGACAGCTACCTATTGAGCATGCATTTGCAGTTGCGAACGAACTTGTTAGCACGATGGTTAAAGGAATAGTTGAGACTATTACACTACCAAGCCTTATCAACCTGGACTATGCTGACGTTTCCGCGATAATGAAGAACGGAGATGTTTCTGTCATAGGAATAGGTGAAGCAGATACACAGGACCGTGTTATGGAAGCTGTAAGACAGGCACTTACACATCCTCTACTTGACGTGGATTATAGAGGTGCCACTGGAGCTTTGATACACGTGACTTGCGGACCTGATATGAAGCTTGAAGAGTTTGACCTGGTCGGAAGAACTGTTTCAGAGAACCTGAGCCCTGACGCACAGGTTATCATCGGAGCAAGAATCAGCAAGGATTTCCTTGGAAAGGTAAGAGTCATAACAATTATGACTGGCGTTAAATCGCCTTTCGTAATGGGAAACTCTGCTGATGAAAGAAGAGCACCTGCAGCAAAGGAGATGTCAGACCTTGGAATAGAGGTCTGGAGGTAATCCTTTAAATTGAATTTTTCGGGGGGCGCGAAAGCGCCCTCTTTGATTTTTTATACTAATAAATTTCGCCAGAATTTTTTGAGAAGTTGTTAATGTGTAAATGGGCTGATTATATAAGATAAAGTAAATTATTTATTAGAAGCCAAGGGGTTTTTACATATTAGCAGGTTAATGCTTACTTCTTCTCTTTCATCTTTGAGTTTTCATACTCATTGAAATAAAGGATGTTGTCAAGGTCAATCCTTGCTTTTCTTGTGTATTTCTTGTCAAATTCATATCCTACTGGAAACATTGCCTCCACATTAACATGTTCTGGTATTTTCAGAGCTTTTTTTATTTCTTCCTCTTCAAAATGTCCTATCCAGCTTGTCGAAAGCCCTAATTTTTCAAGTGTTAGAAGAAAGTTTTGGATGCCTGCCCCTGCCTGCTGCCTTACATAGGCTTTTCCCCTTTCCCCGTATGCATTCACTGTTCTTAGCGGATTTGAGCAGACCACAACAACATAATATGCCTTTGTTATGAATGACTGCTGGGCAGAATCTGCCAGTTTTTGTATTTTTTCCCTATCGCTGACAACAATGAATTTGAGGCTGTAATTTCCCCCTGCCATAGGCGCATATCTTGCGGCATCAACAGCTTCTATGATGTTTCTCCAGTTCGGCTCCTTGTCCTTGAATTTCTTAACGCTGTGCCTGCTTCTTATGGCCCTGTCAACTTCCATGCGCTAATAAATAAACTAGAGTATAAAAATATTAGTGCAGTGAATATAAATTAAGAAAGTGATAACCTAAATTCAATATTTCTTATTAATTAACGCGGAATTTATTATATTAATAATCTTAGCTGAACGAAATAACTCCGCCGCCCAAAACTTTTTTCCCTTGGTAAAGAACAGCTGCCTGACCTTCTGCAATTCCTGTTATCTGTTTATCAAGAACAAGATTATATTTTTTGTTTGTATATGATAATTTAGAAGGTAATAGTTCTCCTACTTGTCTAATTCTTGCCAAAACTTTCATGCTGTTTTTTGGCTTTTGATTTGTCCAATGAACATTTTTTAGGGTCATTTCTTTCCTGAAGTTTAGAGGATGACCTTCAGGTGCAGCTGTTATTGTGTTTGTTTTCAAATCCTTCTTTGCAACATACCATCTTTTTTGTTTTCCTTCGCCTTTGTCAATATCTATCCCGAAATGAGGACCTACTTTTTGACCAATCGTATAATAATAAATGCCATCGTGTTTTCCAATTAAATTTCCAGAAGGGTCAAGAATATTTCCTGGCTTTGGCTTTATTTTCTTTTGCAGAAAATTCTTTAGGTTTACCTTGCCAATGAAGCAAATTCCAACAGTTCCCTTTCTGTCAAAGTTTGGAAATTTATTTTTTTCAGCTATTTTTCTTATCTGTTTTTTTGTGTAGTTGCCTATAGGGAAAAGCGTGTGGCTTAAATTCTCCTCAGACAGCCTGTAAAGGAAATATGACTGGTCTTTTGTTTCATCTTTTGCGCGAAGAAGTTCGTAATGATAATGAAGATTATTACTATCCATAATCCGCTTATTTACACCTGTTAAATTATTAGCATTAACTGAACTATGCGTTGCTTTACTATTAGCACTTTTTGTTGTTTTGTTTATTTTATTCTGCTTAATCCTGGCATAATGTCCTGTTACTATAAAATCAGCGCCAATCTTTCTCGCAGCTTTCCACAACAATGGAAATTTTATCTTTTGGTTGCAGTCTATGTCAGGGTTTGGAACTATTCCTTTGCTGTAATCCTTGAACATTTCATTGACAACTTCTTTTTTGTATTGCTTTTCAAAATCAAGGGTAATTAATGGAATTCCGAGCATTGATGCAACTTTTAGCGCCATTTTCCTGTCATCCCGCCATGCGCATTCACCAAGGCTGTTCTTTGTGTCGCTCCAGTTTTTCATGAATGCCCCTACAACTTCATATCCTGCTTTCTTCATCATAAGCGCTGCAACGCTGGAGTCAACGCCACCTGACATTGCAACAAGGACTTTTGGGTTTTTTGAAGATTTCATATATAGAAGATTTTTGTATTAGTTAAAAAAGTTTACGGATTAGTGTTTTGTTAAATGTATAAAATCTTTGTACTTTGAAATATCTAAAGGATTGTGCTGATTGGCTTGTCTTTTATCTCTAAAAATTATTTGATTTCTTCCGTTTATGTCTTTAATTGGAAATGTATACACCTCATCGTTATCTTGATTATATCCAATTATAACATCTATTTCTTTCTCTGTGTATTGGGCTCTTATGTGTTTCTTATTTCTTCTAGTAACTGAATAGCAAACCATTTCATACACTTTTTTATCATTTTTGTAATAAATAGTTTTTACTTGTGCTCGAACAAATTTACCATTGAGATCAATAACCAGGTCATACCTGGAATTTTCAGAGGTCGGTTCCAAAACAGTGTATCCTTCCTTCAATAGCTTTGCAACGACAAAGCTCTTTGATATATCTCCCTTTACTATCTTGTTCACCACATAACTTAATACTATGTGCTTATATGCTTTTCTATTAATTTTATAATAAAAACGTCCCCGGGAGGACTCGAACCTCCGACCCCCTGATTTCTATATTCAAATTTTTAACAGTCAGGTGCTCTAACCAACTGAGCTACGAGGACCTGCTTTTGTGAAAGAATAACTGTATTTAAAATTAACCTTCTGTTTTTTTCTTTACAGGTTTCAATCCTAAATCAATAATGGGCAGAGGATGGCGCTTTTCAAGAAGAGCGTAGACATTTGACTGCTTTGCCCCGTGTATAAGGGAGATTAAGGCATCATTTGCATTTTTTATTTTTTCAGCGTCCCCGACAATTCCAACCTCATTCCCCTTTACTTCAAAATGGCATTTGGTCAGCTCGGTAAGAGCCCTTAAAGTGCCGCCGTTTTTTCCAATCAGCCTTGCCCTTATTATGGCCAAGTCTCTCCTTTTGGTATAGTCCTTTATGTTCATTGCCTCAAACATGAACTCTTCATCCTTGATGAGCAGCGCTGTGGAGAACGGGAATCCGAAGTTCAATGCTTGGACAAACATTTCTGCAATATATTCATCCTCTGGCTTTCCATCAATTTCAACTTCTCGGCCTGCCAGCCTTATCCTGACGCCGAATTTTTCTTCAATTTGCTTTTTGCTTTTTGCTATTCTTATCGCCTTGTCACAAATGAGTTTTCTCATTTTAATATAAATACCATAATTTTTGGATTATAATAATCTTTTTAAACTTTGGTAGAGCCTTGTTTTTTATGGGACAAGGGAAAGTTTTGCAGGATTGGATGGGAGAGCTTCCCTGGAAGCAGCAAAGCGTTATACTCTCTTCTTTAAGAGGTCCAGACACCCATAGGCCTGAAAGCGTTAAGAAAGTGACGAGATGGTTAAGAGCTATAACCCAGAATAATGCAGATAACTCCACTGATTATATGAAGGATGTAGGGCTTCCAGAATTTGAGCCGTTAAGGACTGAATTGGAATTTTGCACAGTTCATTATTTCTGTCATCTTTTGCATACATTTGAGATAATTGGCTATTCCCATCCTGTTGAAGATATAAGGAATTTATCAAGAGGTTATTATGAACGTTTAGCTAATGCACTTCATTTAAATCCAGAAACTCAAGAACAGTTAAACAAAAGATTAGAGGATAGAATTTAATTATCTAGAACTCTTTTCTGTCATCTGAAAGATATCTGTTTTTTCTAAGCCATGCTATTTGATTTCCAGGATATTTGAATATTACATCTCCTTTGTTTTTGTCAAGTTCCCATGGCTCTATCAAGACAACGTCTTTTGGTCTCAGCCAAAGTTTTCTTTTTAGCCTTCCAGGAACCCTGCAGTTTCTTGTCTTTCCGTCAAGGCATGCAACCATCATCTTGTTTCCGCCAAGTCTTTGCTCAATAACTCCTATCACTTCCTCTCCCCTTGGAAGCTTTGCTCTTGTTATTGCTGGCTCTGGATTGTCCCTTCCATCGTTTCTTTTATAGCCGTGAGACTGGACTGGCGCTTTTTCCTCGCTTTCCTCATCTTCCTCATTATCTTTATCTTCCTTATCAGCTTCATCTACCATTTAACCAGAAAAGAGAATTTGTTTATAAAATTATGGGATTTGGGAGTTGCTATCGCTTTCGGGACTTATGTAAATAAATTATTAAAGAAATATGTAATATTTGGTAAAATGGGAATAATGGCTACAATCAAAGCCATTAGTGCTATATAGCAAAGTGCCCATGTTAACTTTATAATGCTTAAATTAAATTGTTCTGTTTCTCGTGCATACTTCAAAACTTCCTTGCTATATTTTGATACTTCTTCACTATATTTTGCCGTCTTTTCTCCATAATCCAAGTTTCTGAGTGAAATAGCAAATTTTACGCCTTCAGGAGTAAGACGATAAATTGGTTTTCCTTCTGCATCTACTCCCACATATTTAATAATCCCATCTTTTTCTAATTCATTTCTTACACCCACTCCTTTATTATCCTCAAATCTTCCTTCAAAAATTCCCCAATAAATATGTAGAGGATAACCTTTGAGAATTTCAATCATTATTGATTTTACTTTCTCAAACATTTCTACCTTATCTATCTCATCTCCCCTAAAAAAATCACTTTCCATTTCCTATCTCCTTAGAGCAAATTTTCCCATTTATTAGCATTATTGAATTGTATCCTACACTTTTCAGAACAGGCTTCACACCAAAACAAGCACAAAAGGTATTCCTTGAATGGTTTTCACGGCTTCCTTTGAGATTATTCTTGCCTTTAGGGCGAGAGCGACTGCCTTTTTGCCGACAATGTTGAATGTCGCATCCTCTGCGGACATGTTAATCATTATTTCCTCTGTCTTGCTTTCGTCCATTTCCTCTCCCTTGTAAAAACTCTCTTTCACATCAATCTGGAATTTTGCATCCTCAAACTTTTTTCCAAGAAGCTCTGAATCACATACAGCTACCACATCCCTGTATGTTCTTATTATCTTCACAAACATCTTTACTTTATCCAACTTTAATTCAAATTAATTTATCAATATGCAAGCCTTCAAATACAAAAAATAAAAATTAAAAGCCCTTCTTAGCGCCTTCCTTAAGTGCCTTATCTGCGCTGTCCTTTGACATCATAGCAGACATCTTTGTTCCGCAAACAGGGCATGCTCCCTGAGCCATATATCCGCCTCTTGCAGTCTGCTTGATTACAGGGCTATTCATCTTTCTTCCCTTTGCTTTGCACTTAACACAATATGCTTCAACCATTTTTTACCTCCATGTTGTTTAATTAGACTAAACTCCAAACTTAAACACGAAATAGTGTTTTTTAAACTTTTACTTGCCTTGTTTAGGATATAAATTCTTTTAAATGTCTATATTATACCAAGACAATGCCAAGGCAAAAAACCCCAAGGATTATTCTGCCTTCAAAAAATGCTCTTGAAGGGACAATAGAATCATTTGAGATGCAGCATACTTTCACAACAAAATCAGGCTCTACAGAGACCATAAGCCTGTTTCTGTTGGATACTGGCACTTCTATTACCAAGGACATTTGCCTGACATACTTTCCAGCATCTCTTCATCCAGACATTGTGGGAATGGAAGCCTTTTATCATATTCCAAGCAGAGGAGCTGGCTCACTTGAAAGGGGATTTATTGGCTTTACCCTTAAGGTTCATCCAACACGCGATATGCCTCATACAAGATATTACAACAGAGTTTTTGAGCCTGAGCAGAAGAAGCTTGCTGAAGAAATACAGGAAACAGCTGGAAAATTTTTAAAAGAATATCATTATTTCAAATATCAGTAAACAAAATTAAATCTTGCTTCTCACAGAACGCTTTGCCCCGCATGCAAGGCAGTGTATAAATGTCGCTCTTGCCGCGGTGTCCTTGACTATTTCTGTGTCAGGCTTTCCGCATTCCTTACATATGACAAACTCGTCAGCATATTCCTTTATCTTCTGGTTTATCTT
>CAYVSB010000007.1:0-1446 GCA_964452855.1 Candidatus Woesearchaeota archaeon | reverse complement strand
GGAGAGTGTTGGTTATGTATTCCTGTATCTGGTACTCTTTTATCTTCTGGTTTATCTTTGCGCTTGGAACATTGTTGTTCAGTATGAGCCTTCCTGCATCTGCTTGGCCAGGTGTTGCAAGCTCTCTTAATAGGAACTTCTGAAAATGCTCTGGGTTTCTTCTTAGATATGATGCTACCTGAGAAAAGTTGGTAAGAATTGTCTTTTTCCCCTCAAAATGACCCTCAACCTTTGGTATTTCAAACCTTTCCTTTGAGTTTTCCACTTTATTACCACTCCCTATTTTTTTGTATGCTTCATCAAGAAGACTTTCATAGGTTTCCATGTATTAAGAGAAAAGGAGAAGTTTATAAATCTTTTAAGCTTAGCACTTAAATGCACCTGAAAAACATAATCATCGGGATTGGAATAATCATTCTTACAATTGCAGCAGGGGTTTATCTTGTCAATACACTTTATGAAAGCCCTTCCTATGATGACTATTGCGGAAGCGTTCAGAACCTTTGGAATGTCAATGATTCCGCGCTTTGCGAATCATACGGGGGAAGATGGAATCCTTCCATGGAGCCAAAGATTGTGCCTTCATCGCCAGGATATTGTGATATAACATACACATGTATGAAAGAGTATGATGCAGCCTATGAGGATTATTCAAGGACTGTATTTCTAATAAGCATTCCTCTTGGAATTATCATAATTGCTGTCGGGGCTTTTGCATTCGGGCTTGAGGCTGTCGGGGCAGGGCTTATGGCAGGCGGCGTGGGAATAATACTTTGGGGCGTGTCCGGATTCTGGAGCTTTGCGCAGGATTGGCTTAAGCTTATTCTCTCCCTGGCAGGACTTGTTGCATTGATATGGCTGGCGTATTATTTCAATAGGAAGTTTGGGAAGAGAAAGAGATAGTTAATCAGTTTAAATCTTTGATTACTTCTTCTATTGTTGCCCTTCTTTTGACAGCGGGATGAAAGAAAAAATGATTTGTGTTTAGGTGTTTCCCTATCACGTAAATTATCGGTTTTTTAAATTCAAGATAATGGTCAATTGCACACCCTAATTCAGAATGCATGCCTGTTCCAGCCTCGTCTGTTATAATAATAAACAAATTTGACTTCCTTACTCCTTCAATGTCTTTTAGGGCATACTCCTCTGCAAATTCTTGATTTTCCAAATAAGGTTTTATTGCCTTTGTCTGAGTCCAATCATGAGAAACAGAATATCCTAATTTTTCAAGCTGAGAATAAATTTTTCTGACTTCATCTTTAAGAACAAATCGAGAGGCAACATATACTGTTTTTTCCATATTCTCTATTATCCAAGATACCTGACTTTGCCTGGGCGAGGCTCAAAGATTATGCCTTCTTCCAGGAACTTGCCGACTTCCTGGTTGATTATTACCGGTGAGATTTCAGAGAGGGTCATAATCAGCTTGTCCATTTCAATTCCGCC
>CAYVSB010000006.1:12388-12785 GCA_964452855.1 Candidatus Woesearchaeota archaeon | reverse complement strand
CAGGATACGAGTAGATGCTCCCCCAGATTAATTATGAAACATTCGCCTGAAGTTTCTCCCGCCTTCCTTCAGAACTTGGAGGCCAGGTTGCAGGCGCAGGCGGCAGCAGAATGTCTGGCAGGCCTATGGAATAAGATTGGCAATATTTATAATCAAGAATATTATTAATATTAAATGAATATCTCATATCTTTTTGGATTTATCGCAGGAATATCTCTAATAATAACTTATTCCTTATATTTCAAACAAACTTTGAAAGGAGAATCAAATCCAAATCCCTCAACTTGGACAATTTGGCTATTGATTGGGATTATTAACGCTGCTACTTATTTTTCCTTGACTAACAACAACTTATGGCAAAGTTTTATTATGATTGTTGCCCCCTGCTCCGTATTCT
>CAYVSB010000006.1:4544-12378 GCA_964452855.1 Candidatus Woesearchaeota archaeon | reverse complement strand
GTCCATTGTATTCCACGATCTTCCATGATTTTTTCTTGCCAATCAGGTTGATAAAGTATATTTGGATTATCTAAATATCTTGCTGAATACAAATTTTCAATCATCCATCTCATTTTATTTTTCTCCACCAATATTTGCAACAAACAAATTATTTCATCAGCCCGTTTTGTATTGAGCATTGCATTTTAAGCTGATACAATCAAAAAGGAGATACTAAATTGTTACTGCCTTCAAAAATATCCAAAATAGAGATAATAATGTTTGGGCTTGCAATTGCAATTGGAATATTTTGGCAAATAACCTCCAATGACCGGATTTCTAATCTTATATTGCAAGTTATATACATCATCTCTTTTGTTCCAACTATTTCAGGCATAATTAGAAAACGAAGTAAAGAGCATCCTACTGCATGGATTGCAGCCTCTATTTCATATTTATTTTCAATCATTTCAATTGCCCTGGCAAATCAAATTGATTGGATAGCATTTATTCATCCCGTAGTAATAGGGCTTTTGGGAAATGGCATCGTTGCTGCACTGATTATACACCAAAGGCAATAAACAAATTTAAAAACTATATGCTACAATATATATTATAAAAAGATGGTGAAGAAAAAAAGAGGCGGAAAGGGCAATGGAAAGGAAAAAGCCCCTAATCCAAAAGACATCCCCACGCTCCAGCTAAAGCTTGAGGATGACATTGCAATGGATTTTGCAACAAAGACCTATAAAAAATTTGACAAGGCGATAAAATCAATTATTCTTTTCGGCTCTACGGCAAAACAGGAGACTGTGACAGGCTCTGACATAGACATAATAATCATAATAGATGATGTCGCCATAAACTGGGATGATGAGCTTATTGCATGGTACAGGGAAGAGCTTGACAAGATTCTGAAGAGAAATCCATACAGGCAAAGCCTTCACATAAACACCACAAAGCTTAGCACATGGTGGGAAGACATACTCAGAGGCGACCCTGTCGTGCTTAACATACTTAGATATGGGAAGGCCATGCTTGACATGGCTGGATTTTTTGAGCCTTTGAAATATTTGCTTTTGACAGGAAGGATAAAGGCAACACCAGAGGCAATATATACTGCATTGCAAAGGGCTCCCACGCATCTTATGAGAAGCAAAATGTCTGAGCTGAATGCAATAGAAGGACTTTACTGGTGCATGGTTGACTCAGCTCATGCAGCGCTCATAGCTGCAAATCATTTCCCATCTTCTCCAGAACATGTTCCAGGAAGTTTGAAGCAAACCTTTGTTGATAATAGAAAGCTGAAAATGAAATATGTCATCTGGTACAGGGATCTTTTATTCCTGCACAAAAAAATTGCCCATGGAGAAGTAAAAGACCTAAAGGGCATTGAAATAGACGCATGGCAAGAAAAAACAGAGGAATTTCTTGACGTAATGGCAAAGCTTGTCAATGAAATGGTTAGCTGAGAATTGAATTTTCCTTATGCAGACTATTCGGGTTATCTTATTTGTTCTCTTCCGTAGAATTTATTGAAACAATTTCATCGTGGAAAAAACCAACCCTTTTTTTTGCAGTCTCATACTTCTTTCCTATTTTAAGGTAATTTTTAAGTGAATCATGTCCTAGAAGGGAATATTTTGGAGAAGAATTTGTGCCTCTTTGCTCTATTGTCTGAGGGTCAAAAACATAGAGTGTCTGCCCGCTTTTCTCACATCCTCTTGTCCATCCCTGATAAACTTCTGTTATGGTGTCTACTCTTGGGGCAAAAATCTTTGAAACTTCAGTTGAAGGAATCTTTGAGCCTTCAAGAACTCCTATTGTAGAAAGACCCATAATAGCTCCGAATAAAATTAAGTTCTTTGAGAGGTTTTTCATTTTATTCCTCTTTCTTCTTAGGAGCATACTTTTCGGAGATTTCATTCAACTGCTCGTTAAGGTCAGCATAATATCCTTCTCTTCCAACTTTAAGGGCAACTCCCCTGTTGTATGCCTCGCTAAGTCCCTTGTATACTGCCAAAGCATCTTTTTCTGCATCATTAAGCTGCTTTTTCTGTGAAAGCTTTGTCATTAAGCTCAAAGGTGTTATTCCGGCAAGCTGTTCTGGGACAGAGAATTTAAGCTCAGGTGAAATCTTCTTGACAACATCTCCCAAATCCTTCAGTGGAATTGTCATTTTATGCTCTTCAACCTGCTTTGCAATCCTTATAGAAATATCATAATTTGTAGGGTACATTGGCTCTCCGGCAATGCCAAGTGCCTTTCCTTCTGCAAGCTTTTGATTGAACTCCTCGTCCTTCATCTCTTTTATTTTGCCATTTTCATAAAATGAGTTATAAGCATTTTCACCTGCACCCATCCCCAGCTGTCCGTAAAGGAAAGGGTTTGATTTGAGCTGGTTTGCACCCATAACTGTCTGGTAAACTATATTTTCAAGAGATTTCTTTGAATTTTCAATTTTCTCTTTTCTTGCCTTTTCCTCAGCGGTCATTTCTTTTTCTTTTGCCATTTTATTTATTTTCCTCCGAATCTTTCAACACCCCAAAAGCAAGGTTGTTCCTGTCGTCAAAGAAGAAGCCATTGACAATAAGCCCATCACCAAGGCCGTACGTGCAAAGAGCAGACAACCTTTGTTCTGACGTATCAGTTTCAACACCATAAACATAAGGCTTAACTTTGAATTTTGAGGAAACTTCTCTAAGTTTTTCAGCGCCTTCTTTTCCATAAGATGCAATAACAAACCCGTCTTTTGCCAATGATTCAGAAGTATGGGTTTCTAATTTGTAGCTTTCCTTTGGAGCAAATCTGACTTTTCCATCCTTGCTAAACTTTACTCCATTAGGCAATTTCTTTGAGCCTTTAAGCATTTTTTCCAAATCTTTCTGGTTTAATGGCTGGCTTCTTCCGATTGCCTCCAAATCAAGCAATACATAAACTCCATCTTTAGTCCAGAGGTTTCTATTGAAAACCCATAACCATCTGTTTTTCATTATCTCCCTGACATTTTGAAATTCCGGTTCGTTTGCAACAGAATTATCACAGTAAGCAGTATGAAGCAAGGAAGCCATATAATCTCCTGTTGGAACTCCCATTCCTTGACTTAAGATTTCCTTTCCAATATTAGCATAAGTATTAGGGCCTATTGAAGGATAAGCAAAGGCAATTTCTTTGCCTTGATGAGGCACAACTAGCTTTGTCATTCCCCTCTCAATTCTTGGGCTTATTGTTTTGTTCATATATTTCCCCAGAATTACTAGTATTTAAATGTTTCTATCTGCTGTCTTTTAGAAGGGGTGACAAAACAGGGGTAAGGGCAAAATGGGGAAAAGAGGAATATCAAAAGCCTTAAATATACAAACAAATTATAGTGTTTACACTAAATACGGCTTAAAACAAAATGGCAACTTTTACAATCTCAATACCTGAAGAATTAAAGAAAAAGATAGATGACCATCCTGAAATAAATTTGGCTGAATATTTGAAGAAAAAATTCGCCGAGAGAATAGTGGAATTAAAGAAATTTGAGGGCTTGAAAAACTCAGGAAAAATATAATGGTTTCCCTAACATTATCCATACCAGATGAATTCAAAAATCAACTAAAACAATTTTCTTGGATAAACTGGAGCGAGATTGCCCGTGAGGAAATCATGAAAAAGCTAATATTTGAAGATTATATTAAAACAGGCAATTTAACAGACGAAGAATGGGAACTCTGTAAAAAAATTGACTGGCATCCTGTGGATGAATTGCCATTAAAGGCTGAATTTATCAAAAAAATAAAATCTTTGAAAAAAGAGAAGGGCATCAGATTCAATAGTATTGGTGAATTGAGAAAGAGTATTGAAAAATAAAATGTATCGCTATGAGATTATCCCTTCCCTGCAAAGAACTCTTGGCAAATTATCAAAAAAAGATAAAAAGACATACGAGGCAGTTATGGGAAAAATTGAAGAGATTATGAAAAACCCCGAGCATTATAAGCCATTAAAATATGATTTGGCGGGAGAAAGAAGGGTTCACATAATGAAAAATTTTGTATTGAAATTTGAAGTTGATGCAACTCACGAAATTGTAAGATTTCTTTTCTTTGGACATCACGATGAAGCTTATAGAAGATAACTAAGCAGCCAAAGATTTCATTGGCGGTTCCTGCGTGAGGATTCTCATTGTCAATGGAAGCTTTGACCTTATGGTTTTAAGGAGCTGCCTTGCAACAGACATTGCCTTTGGATTTATCGTAGCTATGATGAATATCTTTGTGTTTGCCTTGACAAGAGCTGCTTTTCCTATTGCCTTTCCAAATGAGAGCTGCATTCCTGTCTGCATTCTGTCAGAACCTGCTCCAGTAAGCATCTTGTTTTCCCTCTGAATATGGTGGGGATATGGAACAACCTTGAACATATATTGCCCAAGGAACTGCTTATCAAGCTCCTTGTTTATGTACTGCCTGCATGCCTCAAGTGCATTGTGCCTTATCTGACCAGATTCTTCTGAAACCATTGTCAAAACATATGGGAACTTGCCCTGGTCAAAGAGGGATTCACTCCCCATTGTAAACTTGACTATGCTCTGGGGAGGAACTGTTTTTATGTATGCCTTTCCTTTTTGCTTGCTCGTCCTTGTGTAAGGAACAACCTTCATCTTTGAGTAAGCTGATGCTTTTCTTAGCGCTGCCATTTACTTTCCAACCTCCACTGATGTTGTAACTGCCTGGCCAGGAAGCCCTTTTTCAAAGATTGCCCTGACAATTCCTTTTCCGCCGTGAGGCGCTGCAATTATTCCCTTGATTATTTTTTTGTTCTTTCCTGGCGAAGTCCATTCAACGCTTTTCCCTACAAATTTTTCAGCATCTTTTCTGGTGGAAACTCCGTCAATCCCAATCAGGAAATGCCTTTCATGGATTGTCCTTTTTCCCCTTCTGAACTGAACTACTTTCCCTTTCATTTGGCACACTCCCTGTGGCGAACGAGTAATGGGTTACTTGTCATTTTAATATTAATATTAAGGCAAAAATTACTTTTTAAAGATTACTAATGAAATTTGGCAAGGAAAGATGAATAATATTCAATCAATCCTTCTCCAAGATTGTTAAATTTCCCTGAATCTCTTCCTTTATTTTTGTTAAATTCCCGCACAGAAACATTCAACATATCTCTTCCAAATTGAATTCCTTTTTCCACCAATGAAAGGTTTTCAAAATCTTGGGTTATCCAATAATGCTCCAAAAGCAAAATAGCATCATCTTTCTTGCTTATCCATGAATCAAGGCTGGTTCGATGATAATAATCTCTGTCAAAAAGGGAAATCCTGTGCTTTTTTGGAAGAAAATGAAGAGGGATAAATATTCCATCATCTGCAATCTTGTCTGTTCTGAAGCTAAATTTACCCTTGTCATGTCCAAAACCTCGGGGTCTTATTATAGAAAATTTCTTAAAAAGCTCTTTTGCTGGCTTTTTTGCCTCAATAAATCTTTCTGCTTCTTTCATGACATAAAAATTCCCAAGAGCTTCAATGCCATAAACAAGCAAGTCATAACAAAAAGAATGCTGGCTTACTATCTCTTCATACTTTAAGCCCATTATCTGTTTCTTTAGTTTAGAACTAATTTCCTTCATGAAAATAACTGCTGGATGGGATTTATAAATATTTTATCTCCCCATCACAACAAAATTCCTTCCCACTATTGATTTTTCCCTGAATTCTGGAATTGGGCCTGTGAGAATTTTCAGACCTGACGAACGGGCTATTTTTTCAAAGCTGCAGGACATTTTTCCCCTGCTTGTGAATAGCAACGGAGAAGTAAATGCTATTTTTCCTTCAACGCTTTTTCCCAAATTTCTCAGCGTTCTTATCATCAAATTTTCAAATTCAGCGAGAATTCTTCTTGCCAAATCCGGAGAAGGCTTTCCCCTGTGCAATTTTCCAAGGTCAGGCTCTGTTGCAATAGAAGCCACTTTCAGGATTTTTGCCGTTGTGCTGTCATTATTTATCAAGGTGTACTCCTCTTTATCAGCGTGAATCCACTTTAGGTTTTGTTCAGCTCCTTCCAGGACACCGCGATCATTGTCAATTCCAACAGCCCTTATTCCCTGAAGCACAGCCTCCATCATTACAACCCCTGTCCCGCAAAAAGGATCAAGAAGCGTTTCGCCTTTCTTTGTCTCAGAAAGATTTATGAGTATTTTCGCAAGCCTTGGGGAAATTGAAAGTTCGCTTCTTCTCACAGGCTTTTTCATGTCCCTTTTTTCAACATCAAAATAATCAGAGTTCTCAGTCATTCTTCCAAAGCAGTCATCAAAGACAAAGTAATGCTCGTCAACCAGTCTTGAAGATGAATTCGGAACATTCTTCTTTTCCTGAAGCTTTATGCTTTTGTTCAGCTGCTTCTCAGTGGCTTTCAGTTTTTCTCCCCTGAACTTGTGCTTCAGGTAGCTTGAAATCAAGTCAAAGTCCTTTCCGTTAAAGTTGTAGATATCATAGTTGAGCTTGTTTCCTATTGTTGAATAAAGAATCTCTCCCTCAAGCCTTGAAGAGATATCCTTGAAGCTACCTTCTGCAATAACTTTTCCCATTGAAATAACTCCTCCAAGGTTTTCAATGCATCCTTCTTGCAACTCAGAATCCAGCTCTGCAAGCAACCCGTTGTCCTTCAAACCCAAGATTTCAAATCCTATGCCTTCTTTTCTCAAAAAAGCCTCTATCTCAGCCTTTGAAAGCTCAATATTTCTGCCCAAAAGGAAAAACCATTTCATGATAAAAATAAACCATAAGGGCTTAAAAGGTTATCTTATCAGTTATCTCAAAAAGTTGTTAATATAAGACAGGTTAATCAATAATAATTTCAATAGGATTTTTCAACATTAGCACTTTATGCCAGAACATATCATCTATGAATAACAAGTTCACAGAACAATCTCATAACTTCCTACTTCTCTTTTTAGAACCTCAAACACAGCAGGGTTGATTTCAAGTCCTTTATTTGCTTTCTGCCTTTCAACTGCACTTGTAAGCTCTTTCATATTTGAATCCTGGACTTTTGGCAATAACTTTTTAATTGCGTTTCCCTCGACAAGGAAACTTTCCCCGCCAGATACAATAAGCTCGGCAAATGCCTCTTTCCCTTCCTTTGAATATTTAATTCTCATCCTTCCCTTCTCAAGAGCAATGAGTTCTGCCCGCTGTGAATATTCTATAAGGCTGTTTATGAGAAGCGCTGCATTTTTCCTGACATAATCAACTTTTGCCATGTCTGTCTTCCCCTTTTTCAACTCTGCCTTGGCATGGAGGACATCATGAAGTATTCTTAGGTGCTGGGAAGTAAACTTTCCTTTTTTCACAAAACTTTGCTCAAACTCAGATGCAAGTGCGGAAGGGCTTTTGTTTCCAATAATACCCTTAAGCAAGTCAAAGACATCATTGTAAATCTGTTCCACTGTCTTTTCCTGGAATTTCTTTTGAATCTGCTCCCTTAATTCCTTCAGTCTTTTCAGATAATCTTCGCTGTCCTTTATCAACCTGTCAATCTGCTCCCCTTTTATCTCCTTTAGCTTTTCATGCTCATAGTCTTTGTATAAATTAACTATATTTTCAACAATATCAATGTATTTCTTTTCAAGCATTTTTCCTTCAAGGAAGTTTTTTCTCATTTCAGGAACAAGCTGTTTTGGAGTTGGGGGTGGAGAGCCGTTAAGCATTAAAAGAGCCTGGCTTGGCGTTACAATTCCCCAATAAATATCCCTTACCAATATCTCAATGAGGGACTGTTTTGCAAACTTCACTGTCTTGTCTCCCATTGACATGAACATATCTATTGACTCCGGGCTTGGCTTTAGCTTTCCCATTTTCAATAAG
>CAYVSB010000006.1:0-4525 GCA_964452855.1 Candidatus Woesearchaeota archaeon | reverse complement strand
CCCAAAAATCAGTAAGAAGATATACCTGAACATTCAGTTTGTTCTTAACTCCTGCAATTGCAGATGCTTCTCCAATATACTGATAAATTATTCCTCGCAAACGCTCTTTCAGTTCAAGCCTTGACATTTTCTTGACATCTGTATCATTGATTATCACAAACACATCAACATCAGATGTCTTCACAGCCTCTCCCCTCACAAGACTACCGCCTATGACATAGCTGACAACATATCTTTCAAACTTCTGAAGAACAAGGGATTTGTGTATTTCAGAAACTCTCAAAGCTCCCAAAATTCCCTTGTCATAAAGAGGGAAAGACATTGCTATGGCTCCTGCAATTTCAAACTTTGAGTCAAGGCATGTTTCCCATATGTCAACCGAACTTTTCAAATGAAGCCATGTCTTCTGTTTCAAAGAATCCAGCTGTTTTACCAAATCGCTTTTTATTTTGGGAGCTTCCTTGAATTTATCCTCTGGAATTACAATGTAAAGGTGCATATATTTTTCTGTTTCCTTTGGAACTTCCTCTTCCTCAATGAAGAGCTTTATTGACTGGGGAGGCAAAATTCCTATTGCCTGTATGAAAGGATATTTCTTAATTGCATATCCCTTGAATTTTTCCATGTCTTTCTTGGTCTTGTCCATCTCTTTCTGCATCATTTCCATTTCCGCAGAGCCTGGAACTCCTGGCTTTTTGCCAGAATATTTCTGCTCGCCAAGATTCATTTCAGGAATTTCATTGTTTTGTGTTTCATGACCTGATTCAGAATTATTTTTTTCCTTTGGCTTCATCGCAAAAAAAGTGCCTTTTCACTTATAAAACTTTCCTTGGGAAAATTTTGTTGAGAAAACAAAGATTTTTGATATAAACTTTACTAAGACTTTCAGTCTGCGTATCAAGCCAGAAAACCTTAAAAGCCCTTCCAACTTTCAATAAAAACGGCCCATTAGTCTAATGGCAGAACAGCTCGTTTACACCGAGCAGGCGGAGGTTCGATTCCTCTATGGGCCATGACCAGTCACAAAAAGAATTAAAAAATGTGGTTTTCTTGTTTTCCAATGCGGTATTAGTTTAATGGTAGAACACAACGTTGCCAATGTGGGAGAACCAAAGGTTCTCCTGACACTACCTCTCCTTTGGGAGAAGAAAAGCAAAAACGTTGAAATCCGAGTCCGATTCTCGGATACCGCATTTTTCCTGCCCCTATGGCACAATGGTACTGCATCCGACTCGAAATCGGAGCCCTCACGGGCATCCAGGTTCGATTCCTGGTGGGGGCGTGATTGTTTTTAAAAGTAAGAAGGATTATTTCTCTTTGATGCTGGATTCATTAACAGGAAATCCAAGAGATTTTGCAGTTTCCATCAAAACGGCCTTTTCTACGAAAGACAGCCTTATTGAAAGAATTTGGCCTTCCTTATCCTTGTTTGTTGTTTTTCGTCCTAGCGCTGCAATGCAATAATTAGTGGGATGCTGAAACTCCTTGAAATAATGGTCAAGGATATCATAATACGTGTTGAAAGCCCTCCATTTGCCTGTAATTTCATTAGCGACTGTCTCAAGATTCTCAAAATATTCTGTTCCTTTGATATTTAAGATCTTCTGGGTTTTCACATGACTTTCATCAGTAAGATAAGTAATTTCGTGCATTCTTCTCTTGGCTTCTTAACCTTTAAAAATACTATTATAATCTAATATTCATTATGGAACCAAAATCAAAAATCCGCCAGCCAATTGTCACAGTCTGCGGGCATGTTGACCATGGAAAGACAAGCATACTTGACAGCCTTAGAAGCACATCTGTTCAGGCAGGCGAGGCAGGGGGAATAACCCAGAAAATTTCATTCACTTTATATCCTGCCTCGCAAATCAGAAACGCCTGCCCCCTAATAGAAAAGACAGGAATAAAACTTGACATTCCTGGATTTCTTCTCATAGATACTCCTGGTCATGCAGCTTTCACAAACCTCAGAAAAAGAGGCGGAAGCCTTGCAGACCTTGCTGTTCTTGTCATGGACATCAACGAAGGAATAAAGCCTCAGACAGCAGAAGTTTTGCAGATACTTAAGATGAACAAAACCCCTTTTGTAATTGCATTGAACAAAATAGACAACATTTCAGGATGGAAAGGAGGGACAGGAAAAGAAACAAAGGGCGACTTGAAAGAAGCCATTGAACATCTTCCCCAAAGAGTCAGACAGGATTTTGATGAGAAATACCTCACGATAATAGGGGCACTGAACAGCTATGGATTTGACGCAGACTTGTATTACAACATAAAGGATTTCACAAAGAAAATTTCCCTTGTTCCATGCTCTGCAAGAACAGGCCAGGGAATTCCTGAGCTTCTTCTAATGCTCTGCGGTCTCAGCCAGAAATATCTTGAGGAAAGGCTGAAGCTTGGCAAAGAGGCAAGGGGGGTTGTGCTTGAACTGAAAAGGGAGAAAAACACAGAATATCTTGAGGCAATACTTTACGATGGCGTGCTTTCAAAGGCAGATGAAATAGCAATCTCTGATATGGAAGGCAATCCTATTATTGCAAAAATAAGGGTTTTGGAAGAAATTCAGCCATTATCATCATCATTCAAGCCTGCTGAAAAAGTTGAAGCCTCAACAGGAATAAGGCTCCAGTTAATAGAAAAGGAAAAAACAGAAATTCTGCCAGGAATGCCTTTTGTAAAATTTAGTAAAAATCTTGATGAAATAAAAAAAGGGTTCAAAAGCCAAGTATCAGGAACAATTTCCTCTTCTCTTAAAAAGCAGGGAATAATTGCAAAAGCTGATTCTCTTGGAAGCCTTGAGGCGCTTCTTGCAATGCTTGCCCAGGAAAAGATAGATGTGGTAAGGGCAGGAATAGGAAGCATAAGCAAAACAGATATAATCTCGGCAAAGGCAAACCTTGAGATAAGCGAACCTGATGCAGTCATTGCAGGATTCAATGTCGGAATTGAAAAAGACGCTGAGGAGATAAAAGGAAAAGTAAAGGTTATCACAGACAGCGTTGTTTACAAGCTTATTGAAAATCTTTCCTTTTTTAGAAATGAAAAAGTTAAAGAAATAGAAAAAAGAAGGCTTATGGAACTCTCTTCAATTTGCAAATTAAAAATACTTCATGAGCATGTTTTCAGGAACACAAAACCGGCAATATTCGGCGTTAAGGTTGAAGCTGGAAAGCTTATTTCCGGGCTGCCGTTAATTGATGAAAAAGGGGAAAAAGTTGGAAGGGTTAAAAACATGCAGTCTGAAAAAACAAGCGTCAGCGAGGCATTGGAGGGAACAGAGCTTGCAATTTCCATGCCGGGAATTAACTTTGAAAGGGTTCTCGGTGACAGGGCTTTCCTCTACTCAGACATAAGCGTCTCTCAAATGAAATCATTCAGGAAAAATGAAGACCTCCTTTCAGGAAAAGAACTTTCTGTATTGCATGAAATTGAGGGGATAAAAGAAAAGGCAGGGAAAAAGGAATAATGACAAAAAAGTATAGAAAAGCTTATATTTGAAAGGTTAATCTGATAAATTATGTCAGAGATTCTTGATGGCAGAGACTTGCTCAATTATAATTCCTTTATGGCAATTAGTATGAACGGAAGCCTTAAGGATTTGTTAGATGGGAAAAATGTAAAAATCCCTATGGGAACCTTGGTGATGGCAAGGCATTTGTTTTCTGTTGCTGCAGATTATGCAAGAAAGGAGAAAAACCTTTCGATTGTGAATACATCATGCGACCCAAGGGAAATCAGCATCTCGCATAGTTTGCTTACAGACATGATAAAAAGAACACTTAAAACTGACAGGAAAGACCCAGACTCAGAACTTGAAAAACTGGCAGTAGCAATGGAACTTTTAACTCCTGACGGAAAAGCTATTATTATTGCAAAGGAAAGCTATCAAATGCTGCAAGGAATCTTTGAATCTATGGATAACGAAGCAAGAAGATATCCTTCGCATCATGGCGGCCATAGTCCATACAGCTTCGGGACATTTGATGACGATGATGACTGATTCTTGCATGCAATAATCCTTAAATACCTCTAATTTATGGGAAAATTATGAGAAATACCAAAACTTTTCCCAAAAGAGTTTTCAAAAATGAAAGGCATATAAGATGGAATTATGAAGTTTCCCCGGACTCTCCAGACTCTCTAAGATACCATTTCATAGTTGTTGATGACAAAAACAGAGAGGAAACAATGAATTCCCTTGTTAAAAAAATATCAGAAAGAGGAATAGTAAGCTCTCCTGTAAAACCTGTAAGAAAAAGACAGGGAAAAGTAGAGGGTTCTGAGCTAAGATATCTTTTCGAGAGTTATGATTCTCCCTTGAAAATAGGCAATTTCCTTAGCATTAGAAAGCCTATGAAAAGAGATCCTGATCTAAAGGAAAGAATAGCTCCTGGCAGCAATGTAGAGCAATATGTTGAAAGAATTTATTCCTATTAACACTCTTTCCAACTTCCAACTATGTGCGACCAAGGGACATATGTCCTAGGCAAAACCGAAAATTAGTTCGCAGATGATTTCC
>CAYVSB010000005.1:10028-13683 GCA_964452855.1 Candidatus Woesearchaeota archaeon | reverse complement strand
AAATGAGCTATGATGGTTTGCATTTAATTTGCAAGAAACATAAAAAAGAAACCACTTATTGCGATATAGAACAGAAGTGGGTTTGCATGATATGTGAAACTGAAAAAGAGGAATAATCACTTTCTCAAAAACTTTATAAATAAAGCAAGCAAAGGAATATCATGATATGGTGGATTGTTGGACTATTGGTTTTGATTGCGCTGGTTTTCATAGTTTATTACAACAGATTCGTGACTCTTGAAAACAGAATAGGTAATTCTCTTTCGCAGATTGATGTCCAGCTGAAGAAAAGGGCTGATCTTGTTCCTAATCTTATAAGCGCTGTAAAAGGTTATGCGAAGCACGAGAAAGGAATAATGAAAGATGTGACAGATGCCAGGAGGGCGTTCATGAGCGCAAAGACTTTTGAAGGAAAGATAAAGGCGGGCGCAGAACTTCAGCATGCTTTGAAATCAATACTTGCAATTGCCGAGAATTATCCGCAACTAAGGGCAAATGAAAACTTTTTGCACCTGCAACAGGAACTTGCTGCAATAGAGGACAAAGTTGCTTATGCAAGGCAGCATTACAATGATTCAATCTTGAGCTATAACAATTTAACAAAAAGATTCCCTGGAATGATGTTTGCTTCTGTCTATGGAAAAACATCAAAAAAATACCTTGAAATCCCTGCAGAAGAAAGGGCTGTTCCCAAGGTTGAGTTTTGATTATTTAGATAAGGAGAGCCCAATTATCCAACATGGCTTTTATCAATAAAATAGTTTTTTATACTTAAATTTATTATTAAAATCATGACAGAAAGAATTTCGTTCCATGATGAGATACAGAGCAACAAGATAAAGTCCTTTTTTCTTATAATAGTTATATTCATATTTTTCATAATTTTAGGCTACATTATCTCAATGATTTTGGATCCGGGTTATTTCTTCATTATCATGGTTTTTTCAATAATCTTCTCTTTGAGTTATGTCTTAATCAGCTATTACAACTCAGACAAGATTGCCCTGGCTTCTGTTAGAGCAAAGCCCGCTTCAAGGACAGAGCATAGGATGCTTTATCATGCCGCAGAAGGAATGTCTATCGCTTCCGGCTTGCCAATGCCAAGACTTTATGTAATGGAATCAGAGGAAATAAATGCATTTGCGTCGGGAAGAGACCCAAAGCATGCTGTTATTTGCTTTACAACAGGAGCCCTGAAAAAACTTGATAAGCATGAGCTTGAAGGCATAATGGCCCATGAAATGTCGCACATAGCAAATTATGATATAAGATTCATGACTCTTACGGCTGTCCTTATCGGAATGGTTTCCATAATTGCACAAATGTTCCTCAGAAGCCTATGGTATTCAAGCATGGGCGGAGGCAGAAGAGACGGCAGAGTCCAGATATTCTTAATTCTTTTGGGAATTCTTTTCGCAATTCTTGCCCCTATAGCTGCCCAGCTTGTCTCACTGGCAATATCAAGAAAAAGAGAATATGCTGCTGATGCAACGGGAGTTAAATTCACAAGATACCCTGCCGGATTGGCAAACGCGCTCAAAAAAATAAAAAATGAGCATGTTTCAGAAACAGAAAAAAAGCACCGGGTTGCAAAGGCTATGGCTCCTTTATTTATTTCAGACCCTTTCAAAAGAAAAATTCAAGGGCTTTTCAGCACACATCCTGATATAAATGACAGGATAAAAAAACTGGAAGCTATGTAATCAAAAATGCCAAACCCCTATAAAATAACATTAACAGACAGGTTTCTGGCTGCGACTTTTCTTAAGCTGCTACCAAGAAGAGTAACACCAAACCAAATAACTGTTTTCAGGTTTTTTGCAATTCCTTTTATTGCTGCTTTGTTTTTGCTTAACGAATACTTATTTGGAACAATCGTCTTTGCTGTTGCTACTTTTACAGATGCCTTAGATGGCGCACTTGCCAGAACAAGGCGGGAAATAAGCGAATGGGGTTCTACTTATGATCCTTTAGCTGACAAATTGCTTATAGGAATAACTGCTTTCCTCATCTTGCCTATGTTTTTCAGCGTCTGGCTTGTGTTTGCGATAGTATTTATTGAGATGGTTCTTATTGGCATGGCCTATTACAACAGCCATCATGGAAGAGAGCACAAAATAACGGTAAACTGGTGGGGAAAGTCAAAAATGCTCGCGCAGTCTTTTGGCGTTTTGTTTGTCCTTTTCTATATTCTTTGGCCTGTTGCTTTGCTTCTTATTTTAGCTCAATGGATTTTGTATCTGGCTGTTGCACTTGCAGCAATAAGCATTATTACTTATAGCGTCTAGAAAAATTATCACAAATCTCCGACTCTTCCAAACTCGTAAACACCATCATCACCAACCACATGAATTTTAAATTTTATGATGTCTTTTTTTGATATTATCGAGAAAGATTCAATAAAATCCTCGCTATAAAAATTAACTGGAGTTCCCTCATAAAATTCAAGGAAACTTGGCATGACAATATATGTTTTTCCTTTTATGTTGCCTTCAAGAAAGCATTTGTAATTCTCGTGCTTGACTCCTGGTGATTCTTCGATAATCACAGATGGATGAAGGTGCCCTGTGACAATGCAAACAACGGTTTTATCATAGGCTGCGGGATAGGGTACATGCCCGTGTAAGAATGCAATCCCGTCTTCTATATAATAATCCCTAAAATCAAAGCCAAGATTCATCGTATCATGGTTTCCCCTTATGAGAATTATATTCTTTTCGGGAACAACGGTTTTTAGGAAATCCAGAACTTTATTGAAATTTGCTTTTTCTGCATATTCATAACTGAAGAAGTGTTTTATATCGCCGAGAAAGATGACTTTTTTTAGCCCATATCTCTTATTTTTTATCTCATTTATTATTTTCTTCAGATTTTCCAGGACTTCTGCAACTTGCTGTTCTGGAAGAAGGATGCCGGATTCAACAAGAGCCAGCTCGTAGCCAATGTGTAAATCGCCGATTACGAGGATTCCCTGCTCTGGGAAGAAAAGACATTTGTCAATAAATTCATGCCGCATTTTTCATTATATTCCGCACATGTAACTCATGCATTCTCCTTAAAAAGGCTTGCTTGTCTTCAATTCTTATCAAATCTGAATGTCCCTGCAGGATAAGATTAAGTGCAAATGGTGAAGGAAGCGGAGTTTCTATTATTTTCCATTTTACCTTGCCCTGCTCAAGCCAATGCAAAACCAGCGCCGCATTTTCAATATCCATTAAGTCCTCTAAGACTTCTCTTCGGGCTTCTCGCAAAATCGGGAATTCATTGCTGATTTTTCTTACGGCAGCAAGGAGGAAGTGAGATTTCATCTGCTGTTTTCCAACTGTTTTTCTCTGCCCCTTATAGCTTCGCAGAATCATCAAGGCACGAGTAGCACAGTGGCGAAATCTTCTGGCCAAAACATCTGTCCTGTCAATTGCTTCTTTAAGGAATTTCTCAAGGTTTTTTTCTTTTAGTTCGGAAAGAGCACGCTGCAGCATCATGTTCTCTCCTGCAAGATAAAACCCATTGTCGGAGATTCCAAGCTCGATGTCTCTGCCGCCTAAAGCGCCAACAATATAGCCAATTGCTCGTGAAAGAGCATCATTAACTCTTCTGCCGTAAAGAGTATGAAACAAAAGATATTTTTTGTTATTGTCTGTGAATTTTTCAATTA
>CAYVSB010000005.1:5608-10018 GCA_964452855.1 Candidatus Woesearchaeota archaeon | reverse complement strand
CCATATTATTTTCATCAGGAATCTCAAGAAAGCTGTGCTGCTCAAGGAAATAATTGTAGATTGCCTCTGCTGTTTCTTTTGGGACATAAAGATAAGATTTAATGAATTCGATAACGTCATTTTTAGGTTTATCAGATTTTAATTTTTTACCCATTAGCCCGCGGAATTTACTAATTGCAAGGGCAGAATCAAAACTCAACGGCAGCATTTCTGAAAACCATGAAGGTATTGTCGGATTTCTTCTTGTTTCTGAATTCACATAAAGGTTCATTCCTTTTGTATATCTATAAAGATACTTTTTGCCTCCGAGAACAAAAACATCTCCTTTTTTCATCCTTGACAAGAAAGCCTCATCAATCATGCCGACCGGCTCCTCTGTTCCTGAAATCTTGACCTTGATAAAAGATTCTTCGGGAATTGTTCCTATGTTTGTAAGATAAAGAACACGGGCGAGTTTTCCCCTTTTTCCTATTTCTTTTGTTACTTCATCTCTCCATATCTTTCCATAAACATGGTTTTTCTCAAGGGCATATTCCCCTGAAAGATAAGAAATAACATCAAGGAAATCATTCCTGCTTAATTCAGAATAACAATAACTTTTTCTTATAAGATCAAAGAGTTCTTTTTCCTGCCAGATTTTATAAATTGCCATTCCGAATATTTGTTGGGAGAGAACATCAAGGCAGTTCTTTGGAAAACGGATTTTGTTAATGATTTTTTCAGTCATCTCTTTCTGGATGACGCTGCACTCAATCAGATCATCTCTGTCGAGGATAATGAATCTGCCTCGGGCTGTCTCGTGAAGCCTGTGACCTGCTCTTCCAAGCCTTTGTAATGCACGAGAACTTGATTTTGGCGAGCCAAGCATTATAACAAGGTCAATAAAGCCTATGTCAATTCCCAATTCCAAGGAAGTCGAGCAAACAACAACCTTAAGCTTTCCAGCCCTGAGTTTTTCCTCAATGTCAAATCTGTGCGCCTTGCTCAATGATGAATGGTGTGCAGCTATATTATCATCCCCATAAACAGTAGGAAATCTTTCCTTGAGGAAATTAACAACTCTCTCTGTCGCTGAACGCGTGTTTGTGAATATCAGCGTTGTCTTGTGCTCCTGAATCAATTCTGAAATCAAATCATACATTTTCAAGTGCAGGCCTTCATCTTCTACGATATTTTTCACAGGAGACAAAACCTGGACATCTATTTTTTTGTTTAAGTTCACTCTCGCTGTTTCTACTTCCCTGTTAGAATCAACGCCGACAAGATACAGAGCAACTTCATCCATTGGCTCAATTGTTGCGCTTAAACCGATTTTTACAGGAAAAACCCTCGAGACTTCATTAAGCCTTTCTAGAGTTATGCTAAGATATGCTCCTCTTTTGTTGTCAAGAGAGTGTATCTCATCAACAATGCAGAATTCAACTTCCCTTAAATGCTCAATAAAGTTTTTTGATGTGAGAACAATTGCAAGTGATTCAGGCGTTGTTACAAGAATATGCGGAGGATTTTTCAGCATCTTGCTCCTTTCTGCAGTTGTTGTATCCCCTGTTCGCAGGGCAACACGAATTTTCTGGAGCTTTATGTTTTTATTGGAAGCCAGTGCCTCAATTTCATGAAGTGGCTCTATGAGGTTTTTGTGGATGTCATTGCTCAGGGCTTTTAAAGGACTTGTATAAACAGCATAAATCTTATCTTTAAGCTCTTGTTTTTCTGCAAGGATTATTAAATGATTCAAAATTGAAAGAAAAGCTGTCAATGTTTTTGTTCCTCCCGTTTCTGCAGAAATCAGTATGTTTTTCCTTTTCCAGATAGGAACAACGCCGTATTTTTGCGTCAGGGAAAAATCGCCGAATTTTGAAAGAAACCATTCGCTGACAAGAGGATGCAGGATTTCTTTTATTTCTTCATTGGTGGCTGGCTTCGCCTGAAGTATTTTTGTCATTAATTTAGAAGAAATAAGGGAGTTTTAAAATATGATGTTTTAACTATCCGGGGATTTTCAGATTTAAATTCCGTATCTTGCAACAATAGGTCTTAATTGGTCTTTTCCTATGCCCTCTCTCTCGGCCAATATGCCGAGAGCATATTCAAAGCCAGCAGGATCTGTCATTCTGCCTTCCCTGTACCAATCTCCCCTAAATTGCCCAAGCGCCCATTTAAGATTTGTTGCAACCATTTGCGGTCTTACGCGTTCAAGCATTGCTTGATCTCCCTGTGAAAGAGCAATATTAAAGGCGCTTTCAAGGAAATCTTGCCTGTTTTCTCCCGCCCCTGTCCGCATTACCGCATTAAATGCATCATTCTGACCTTTCCTATCTTGTTTGTCCAGAAAATAAAAAGAGGGCCCGCCCAAATTTCTCTTTAGGTGATCTTCTACTTCTGCCTGTATTAATCTCGCCCTCAGACCATCCATATATTCTCCTTCAAAGCCATTTTCTGAATCAACCCATAGATTATATGCTATTCTTAATTCTCCTTTTGCTTCTGCTACGCGGCTAAGCCTCGCTAGTTCTGTTTTGTCTTCCAGCTGTCGTGAAATTTGTGCCTGTAATTCAAATGGCATTTCATCATAAACCATCCTGAGGTGTTCTGGTTCTACTTGCGAGGTAAGCAGCCTCTCGTTTTGGTGCGGACTTTTTAAACCCTTAATCAATGCTGTTCTAAGTTCTTTACCATCGTATTTTTGTTCTGTAAATATCCCGTAAGATGTTGTCGGTTCAGATTCTGCGTGTTTTTTCGCCCATAAAAGATGCACTTGTTTGTCACTTATTCCCCTATCTTCTCTACTAAATCCTAATTTCAGATTATGCCTACCTAGATTTTGAGCCACCACATTATAAAATGCCTTTCTTTCTTTATCTGAAAACTGGGTTCTATAATGATCGAAAAGCTCAAAGGCATGATCAGCATCTATTCTTATTTTACCTGATGTAAATGCCAATAATAATTTCTTTATCCTTTCCCCTGTTTTTTGCCAATCATCTGATGCGATTTGTTCCAAGAGATGTACATAATCTCTATTTTCTCCTACTTGCTCAAAGAGGGTTTCAAAAAGCCCATCGATGGCTTGTGTATTCCCGGTTCGTCTAAAGTGATAAAAAGCATTCCCGTATCTTCTTTCACCCATTGCTTTTTCTGCAGCAATTTGATGGACTGTATTTTTTCTTTCGATATTTTGGGGGTCTTCAAGATAAGTGTGCGGCATAGAATTTATTGTAGATATAAAATCCGAATAAGATAGCTCCGGAATCTCTGTTGCCATCCTGAAGAGAAAATCATTTTCTCCTTTTTGAGCGAGAGTCTTTATTGCATCGGGAGATCCTAAAGGCAAGTGTTGTCTTACGGAATCCAAAATTTGCTGCCTCAATTGATTTTTGTCGCCTTCATATAAGACGTCGGCTTTTCCTAAACCACCCCACATCATCTGAACAACTGTCGGCCAGCGACCCAAACGTAATTTTTCAGCAATTATTTGGTTGGCAAGTTCTGCTCTTTGTGCAAGAGGATAGTCCTGAAGCTGGCCATTTTGCAAGAATTTGTCTTCTAATCCGAGCCTTGTGATGGCTCTGCCAAGATTTTCTGTAGCTGTTTCCGGCATGAGTTTGTCATTATTTCTATGTTTATAACTATTTATATTCTATAAAGCAAGTTATTTTAGATTAATAATTGTCCGGGATTATCTTCTGTTTCTGTTCTTCTTTCTCGTAACAGCCAAATAAATTATCTCTGGAATTCCAAGAAGATTCACAACAAGGAATACAATAAACCATACAAGGTGCCTTCGGTGAGCGGCCCTCCACATTGCAAATCCGGTCCATATTGTTTCCCAAAGCGTTATTACCACAATCAACCAGATGGGAATACCAAGCTGCGATACAGGATCAATAAATGCCATTTTTTATCTTTTATTATCTGGAAACAGCTGTTTATAAAACTTATTTTATGAAGATGTTTTTGCCATGGTGTTTTTGTGTTATTATATGTGAGTAAACATAAAAGTATTTAAAGTCCACGTGTTTCAGGAACTTGCTTTGTACAATCGGTAGCAATCAAAAGATATTTAAGGTACAATATCTTGTATGTTCAATGGATTGCCCATATTGCGGTGAAGATACAAAAGTAACCAATAAAAGAGACTCGCCTGAGGGAATAAGGAGGAGAAGAGAGTGCCTGAAGTGCAAAAAGAGGTTCACCACATATGAAAAACCAGCCCAGATAGAGCTTTATGTTATAAAAAAAGACGGGCGCAGGGAGAGGTTTTCCCGTGAAAAACTTTCCTCGGGAATCCAGAGGGCTTTTGAGAAACGCCCGGTAGCAAAAGAGAAAATTGATAAAATGATAAATGAGATTGAGGAACAGCTTATGAGAAGAGGAAAAAAAGAGGTGAAAAGTTCTGTTATCGGAGAATTA
>CAYVSB010000005.1:0-5598 GCA_964452855.1 Candidatus Woesearchaeota archaeon | reverse complement strand
ATGAAAAAAATAAAAAAACTTGATAATGTGGCATACATAAGGTTTGCTTCTGTTTACCGTGATTTTCAGGATATTCAAGATTTTAAAAGTGCGCTAAAGGGAATTTAGCGACTCATTCGAATAAAATGAAAACAATAATTCAAATGAAAGAGCTGAGGGAGTTGTAAAATGGTTGGAACAGATACAGAAGATCAAACAGCAGCACCTGAACAGGGAGAAAGAAAAGGAGAATATCAGCAACCAGCAGAACAGCCACGAGGAACAACAGACCAAACAAGAGAACCTAGACAGAAATATGCTGGTGAATCCGGTTCTGGAAAAGTACTTAGTCTACCCAAATATGTTGGAAGCGGAAGCCTTGTTCAGAAACTTTCTCAAGCAAATGGAAAATTTGCAGAGACAGATGCTTTTCTTTTAAGGGATAGTACAGGCAATCCAATCAGAGATCCAGGCGCTAATTTATATGGCGCCGCGGTTGCATTGGCATGGGCATATAGGGCTGCAGGAGAATCGGATGCACGCGTCATGGAACTTGCAGAAAAGATGTATCGCGGTTTTGCTGAAGGCGGTTTGGAGAGTTTCTTGGGTGCCTTGGAAGGAAGAGCCCCTAAACCAAGAAGGATTCCAGAGGGCATGCCTGGATACCTTATTCATCAATCAACTCCCAAAGGTAGCCTCCATGCACATTTTACAATTGATCCATTAAGAAATTACGATCCTCTAGAATTATTCCTGTCTGTGGGAAAAGCCGGAGAAGAGGAGGTGGCTCAAACAGAGGCTCTGGGAAGATTAATCTCACATATGTTCAGGACCAAAAAGACAACCAAAGATGTTTTAGATCAAATCGGCGGATTGAGTTCAAGTAAGGCGGGTGTTCATAAAAGAGAGGGATACATAACAACAATAGAACGTGGTGTAGAGATGGCTATAAAAAAGTATGACTGGACAAGAGATATTTTTGGCATGGAGCGGGTTCTTACAGGGGTTTTTGATCCTGATTATATAACAGAGATTATTGCAGACGCTATAAAAAAGGGGGAGATTCCGGAATATGTAACTGCGAGAGACAGCAGCCAAATTTTAGTTGATTTAAAAGGAAAAGGTAATGGAATAATTAAGCCAGTTCAATTAAACATAGTTCCAGGACCATCCGGAAAAAAACCAGTAATGCCCCCAAATGCAAGTCCAGATCATGCCCCAATAGGTAAAGAGGATATACCTAAGGTTCACATAAATGGTGCAGAAAGATGCCCTGATTGCGAACAACAAGCCCTAGTACCTCAGGCAGGATGTAATAAATGTGTGGCGTGTGGCTATAGCGATTGCGGCTAAGAAAAATGATTTGATGCACCATACAAATATTTTAAAGACGAATTGGTTTTTATAAAAGATGATTATTGGATTAACGGGAACATTATCTTCCGGAAAAGGAGTTGTGGCTGAATTTCTTGGAGAAAGAGGGTTTGTATATCTCTCATTATCAAACGAGCTAAGGGAACTTGCGAAGAGGGAAAAAATAGAGATAACAAGAAAAAACCTGCAGGACCTCGGCAATGCCTGCAGAAAGAAATATGGGGCAGGATTCCTTGCAGAACTCGTTGATCAAAGAATAAAGCGGGAGGAGCTAAAAAATGTCGTTGTCGATGGCATAAGAAATCCCGGAGAGGTTGCCGTATTGAAAAAGCACAGGGGTTTTTTTCTCGTTTCTGTGGATGCTCCCCAAGAATTGAGATTTAAGAGGATGGCTGAAAGGAACAGGGAGAGCGACCCCAAGACATGGGAAGATTTTATTTTTGTTGATAACAGAGATTTAGGTATGGGGGAAGAGGAATCCGGGCAAGCTGTTGGAAAATGCATGAAGCTTGCTGACTATGCTATCACTAATGAAGGAAATCTCGAAGATGTAAAAGCCAAGATAGAGAAACTATATGAAGAAGTAGAGAAGCGCGTTCCAAGACCCAGCTGGGACGAATATTTTATTGAGGTTTCAAGAGCTGTCGCAAGAAGAGCAACATGCAACAGGGGAAGAAGCGGGGCAGTCATTGCAAAAGACAAGCAAATTTTGGTGACGGGTTATGTCGGAAGCCCAAAAGGATTGCCGCATTGTGATGAAGTAGGACATCAGATGAAAACAACAATCCATGAAGATGGAAGCCAGACCCAGCATTGCGTCAGGACAACGCATGCAGAGCAGAATGCCATATGCCAGGCTGCAAAATTAGGCATACCAATAGAGGGAGCCACGCTTTATTGCAAGATGACGCCCTGCTCTGTTTGCGCAAAGATCATAATAAATTCCGGAATATCCAGGGTTGTGTGTGAAGGGAGATATCACGCGGGAAAAGAATCTGAAGGGCTGTTTAAGATGGCCGGCGTGCAGCTGGATATTCTCGAAGAGGGAATTATCCAATATAAGAACCAATAAGAAAACTTTTATAAATCTCTTTAATTCTTGATAGGTTAATGTTGAAAGACAAAATGGCGGAAGGAGTTACAGAACTTAGCAATGGAAAAGATTTTGAAAGCTTCACGAAGGATGGCACTGTTCTCGTTGATTTCTGGGCAGAATGGTGCATGCCCTGCATAATGATGGTTCCTGTGATGGAAGAGCTCAGCGAAAAGTTCAAAGGCAAGATAAAATTCGGGAAGATAAATGTTGATGAGAATGCAGGATTAGCCAGGAAATTCAGGGTGCTTTCAATACCTAATTTTGTCCTTTTTAAAGACGGCAAGCCGGCAGACAGGTTCATAGGCTCAATGCCAGAGGAAGATTTTGAAGAAAGGCTGAAGAAACATATCTGATAATTTACGTTCGCTCCTTCCAGTCGCTCACTTATTAATATCATAAATAAATTGTTAATATAACCCCTATTTGTAACAAAGATTAATTAAAAAGAATAAGCTTTTAAATTAAACATCCTATTTTTTAAAATCGGCTGGTAGCTCAGCCTGGTAATGTGCTTTAATGCATGACCATCTGAACTACTCGGTCAGAGAAGGCTCCGTAGCTCAGTCTGGTAGAGCACTGGACTTTTATGTAAGGAACCAAGGTTCCTTGACAGTCAACCTCCTTTTTGGAGAGGAAGACAAACGAAGAGATCCAGGTGTCGTGGGTTCAAATCCCATCGGGGCCATTTTTTTCTAGAAAATCCCCAAAAAATGTTTCACAGAAACATTTTTAAAGCAAATTTTGGTATCTTTTATTATCCCGCAGTCATTAAATTAGCGCTGAAATTACTACCAATGTTCGGGCTAATTTACCGTCGATAACCCTAAAATGCATATTCTACAGCCAAAACACACCAAACTAAAGGAAAAAGAGACCGAAGAACTGCTGAAGAGGCTTAATATTTCTAAGGCACAATTGCCGAAGGTACTTTCAACAGACCCCGCATTGCCAGAAGGCTGCATTGTTGGCGATATAATTGAGATAGAAAGAAAAGACCCAGATTCAGACAAGATAAACACGTATTATAGAGTGGTTGTATAAATAATATGAAAAAAATTATTGTTAAAAATATGCTGAATAAGGCAAATGTTCATATCAGCAAAAGTTCAGGCAGCTTAACCTTATGAGGTCTTGCATCAGAAGACCAAATAAAATCGCAAAGCAGATAAATAACCGCAAATAAAAATGAGCACCAAGCCGGCAAAACACCTCATCGTGAAAAAATATCTTGAAGAGCACTCGCTCGTTGAGTCAAACATAATATCTTTCAATAATTTCATAGATAAAAGGATGCAGGAAATTGTCAATGAAATAGCAGACACGGTAACAAACGAGGATTTTGAAATCAGTCTCGGAAAAATAGAAATAGGAAAGCCAAAAGTGATAGAGGCTGACGGCTCTTCTTCCCTGATAACGCCGCACGAGGCAAAGCTAAGAAGCCTGACTTATGCTGCTCCGGTGACTTTGGAACTTACAGTCAAGAAAGACGACCAGGTTGATTCAGAGGTTGTTGAGATCGGAAAAATTCCGATAATGGTGAGAAGCAAGGCATGCAACACAAGCGGCATGACAAAAGAGCAGCTGATAGAGACTTATCATGACCCGCTTGATCCCGGAGGATATTTCATAATAAAAGGAAATGAAAGGGTCATGGTCATGGCAGAAGACCTTGCAGAAAACCAGCCTTTCATAGAGACAAATTCCAAAGGAGATTTAACATTAAAATTATTTTCCTCCAAAGGAACCTACAGGATTCCTGTCCTTATTTCAGAGAACAAGGAAGGAATGATTGATGTTTCTTTCAGCAAGTTCAAAGACATTCCCGCTGTTGTAATTCTCAAGGCCCTCGGAATGATAAAAGAAGCAGACATAGCCAAGCACATAGGAAAAGAAACAGACTCTGTTATTGTCAACCTGTATGAATTTGCGGGCGTGTCTTCCAGGGAAGATGCCATGATGTATATTTCCGAGAAGACTAATCTTCAGGGAACAAAAAAAGAAATCCTGGACAGAGTAAAGCAGAGGATAGACTCTTATTTGTTTCCACACATAGGCCAGAAAAAAGAGGACAGGATAAAAAAGGCTGTGACTCTCTGCAAGCTGATAAAGCAGTTCCTCCTATCTAAGGAAAATCCAAAACTGCGAACAGACAAGGACCATTATGCGAATAAAAGGGTAAGGCTTTCCGGCGACCTGCTTGCAACGCTTTTCAGGGTGAATCTCGGAATCCTTATAAGAGACATACAATATTCCCTGCAAAAATCGGCAAAGAGGAAAAAATTTTTCTCAATAAAAATAATCGCAAAATCCACTTTGTTCAGCCACAGGGTCGAGAGTGCAATCGCAACAGGAAGCTGGACAGGAGAGCGTTCTGGAATTACGCAAAACATGGACAAGACAAATTATCTGGCTACGATTTCACAGTTGCAGCGCGTGTCTTCCATGCTACCAAGCGACCAGGAAAATTCGCGGCAAGAACTCTTCATCCGACGCACTATGGTCGCTTTTGCCCTATTGAAACTCCAGAGGGAACAGAAATCGGGCTGCGAAAAAATCTTGCGATTTTAAGCCAGGTATCAACCAGAACAAGCTTAGAGGAGGAAAAATTTCTGAAAGAACTTGCCGCACAGGGACTTTCTGCACCAGAAGCAGGAGAGACGGGAACAGAGGTTTTCTTCAACGGTATTTTTATAGGAAGCATAAAATCTCCAAGGGATTTTGTCAGGAACATCAGGGAGAAAAGGCGCCACTCTGAGCTTCCAATCCAGATGAACATAAGATATGATGAGAATTTCCAGACGATAACAATATCGACAGAGCCAGGCAGGGTTTTAAGGCCTTTGATAATTGTCGACAATGGCGTTTCCAGATTAACACTAGAACATCTTGTAAGGGAGGGCATAATAGAATATCTTGATGCCGCAGAGGAAGAAGAAGCCCTGGTTTCGCTGTATCCGGATGAGCTGACTGCAGATCATACACATCTTGAAATTGATCCGACGGACATGTTTGGTGTAGTCACTAGCCTTGTGCCATATGGGAACCACGACCAAAGCTCAAGGCTGAACAGAGGAAGCAAGACGCAGAAGCAGGCTCTTGGATTGTACAGCGCAAATTATCTTGCAAGGCTTGATACAGACGTAAGCATT
>CAYVSB010000004.1:0-14721 GCA_964452855.1 Candidatus Woesearchaeota archaeon | reverse complement strand
AACACTGCAAAAACCAATAAAAACAGGCAAAAAAAGCAATGATTTTCTTTTCAATGTCTTTTACGGAATATCCAATAATGCAATGCTTGGGGCTGAAAATTCAAAAAGTCCCCTCATGCAGAATGTGATGTTTGCCAGTTCAGAAGTTTTCAGGAAAGTCAAGGGATTCCCTCCTTATATTTTTGGGGAGGACTCCGGGCTTGCAGTTAATGCTGTAAGGAAAGGCTATAGATTTGGAATCTTGAAAAAGCCAGGAAAGGCTCTACTTTCCCCAAGAAGATTCCTGGGAAAAAATGGGACTAAAATGAATATATTCTCTCTGGCTATAAAATTAGCCTATTTCAACACCCTGAGATTTTTCGGGCATGAATTCATAAGGGGAAAGTCAAAGATAAAATACTGGTGATGTTATCCTTTTGTGAAATACCAAAGAATTCCGAATATAATTCCAAGAAAAACAAGCCACTTCCAAAATTCAGAATCTGCCGGCATGAATAGTATGGAAACAAAAGACAGGACAGACAATCCCCCAAATAGCATTTTCTTTTCCATTGATAAAAAAGCCTGGCAATATTTATATAATTATTCCTTGCGCGTCTGTGAAACTAAGAAGAGCCGGCCTGTCTGTTTTTACCTTAATACCAAGATAAAAATAAAAAATTAACCAAACAATGCAGACAGACCTTCAGCTGCAGCTTCCTTTTTCTCTTCCTTCTTTTCTGCCTTTTTCTCTTCCTTTACATGCGCTCCTGCTGAGGGTGCGGCAACAGCCATGCTGGCATGTTCCAGTTCATGTGCTATGTCAATCCCTTTGAGGCTGGCAATCAAAGACTTCATCTTTGACTCGTCGGCATGTGCTCCGGCAGCTGCAACTACGCTCTTCAAGTTTCCTTCAGTTATTTCCTTTCCCAATTTGTGCAACAAAAGTGCAGCGTATATGTATTCCATTTAATTTCCTCCCTCCACATTAGATTGGAGAGTTTGAACATTATTTTTTGTTTTATCCATGGTTATCCGAACAAAGCCGAAAGCCCTTCCGCAGCGGCTTCGTGCTTCTCCTCCTTTGGTTTTTCATTTGAAGATTCCTCTGAAGGCATTGCAGGCATTGGGGCAACTTCTTCAGGCTCTCCTGTCATTATCCTGTTTATTCTCTTTGCCTGCATGGCAGCTTTTCCAATAAGCAATCCTATTGTGTCATTGGAGATGTATCCTATCTTCACTGCGAATGGAAGAGCCCTTGCAAATGAATTCTTCAGTTCCTTAAGTGTGGCTTCCCTGTCTATTCTTATTTCAGTATAAAATTTGTTTTCCTTCATGTCAAATGCGCAAAGAGGCGTGAATCCCACAAGGAATGGCTTTATGTCAAGCTTTGACATCACATCAGCAGCATTTGCTGAAATCTTCTGGCCCTTTTTTACAATTACTTTTGCTTCCCTTATGTTTATCTTTCCCTTTTCTATCTGTATCTGTATTCCCAATGCACCAAGCTCTGATATTGCAGGACCTGGTATAAGCTCTGTGGGACCTGCCTGCACTTCTATATCGTCATTGGCTTCCTGCCCTGTCTTTGCCTTTGTAGGGCTTTTGTTTTTCAGTAGCTCAACAGAAAGATCAAATGCGTCCATGTCTGAGAAAAGGATTGCAGGGCTGTTCTTGACATACTCCTTTATTTTCTCCAGCTCCTTGTTTGCCGAGGCATCAACTGCCTTGAAAAGTATGTTTTTCTTAGGAACCTTTACCACTGCCTTTTCTCTAAGCTTTTTGCATATCTCTTGGAATTTTGCAGATGGAAGGTCTTTTATTGATGCAAGAAGCATTGTCTTTTTTGTTTTTATAAGTGCGGCAAGTTCCTTTACTGTTTCAATCTTTATTTTTGAAACATGTGAGACTTTCTTGCCTTTTTTGTCATTGCTCATTTTCCGTTTATTTTTGCAGGTTTAGTCATTGTGAATTTTACTTCAAGATTCTTTATGTTATCCTTTCCCTTTATGAGAACTTTCAGAAGCGCGTTGTAAACAGAAAGTATGTTTTCCGCAATCTCTTCATCCTTCATTTTCTGCTTTCCTATGGCAAGCTTTACGCTGGCCTCTTTTATTTTTATCTTTGTGCTGTTGTTTATTTTTTCCTTGAGGGCAATTATGCTTTTCTCATCAGGGTTTGCAAGTATTCCAAGCTGTGGCGATGGCATTTTTCCGCTCGGTCCAAGAGATCTTCCGAAAACTGTTGCAACCTTCGGCATGAGGCTTGCCTGTGCAATGAAGAAATCAAATTTTCTGGCAAGCTTTTTCAAGTCTTTTTTCTCGGAATAATTCCTGAAGTCAGCAGGGATTATTGTCTCAACTTCCTTGCTTTTTGTCTCCAAAAATCCTGCTATTCTCTTGTCTTTTATTTTGTATGGAACATTTACAAAAAGGTTTATGTTCTGCTTTTTAACATCAAATTTCTGCAGGTTTATAATTAAGTCAACTGTCTGCTCAAACTTTCTTTCTTCGTTTTTTCTCAGCTCCTGCAAAGCTTTTATTATTTCCTGTTTCAGTTCCATTTTTACTCTCCTACATTATGCGCCGATGCCCCAGAACCAATGTGGCGAGGCATTAACGATGTAGTTATATTGAGTAATCTTGCAACATTTTTTTAGTTTATAAAGGTTTTTATCCCAAGAAATTATAATGTGATTAATATCACAACAATTATTATAAATGCTTATTCTTTTTTTAGGAAATGGAACTTGTTGCATTAATCTCATCAGGAAAGGGAAGCTGGGCGCAGGTTTCCGGCTTGATGAAGCACGGCGAGTGGGACAATATAATAGTTCTCGGAGATGAATTTGCATCCGGCTTCACGCATGAAAAGAAATTTGAGTTCATAAGGGTTGATTTGACAAAAAGAATCAAGGATTTGAGGGATGAATTCAACCAGAAGCTCAGGGGAAAAATACGCGGCACAGAGGTTGCGCTGAGCATTGCATCAGGAGAGGGGAAGGAGCACATGGCCATTATTGCAGCTCTGATAAATCTCCCTGTTGGAATAAGGTTTGCCGCGTTGACAAAGGAAGGCGTTATTGATTTGTAATTTTTTATCAGACAAACGCGATTATCCAGAAAAATACCAGAAGAAGCACTATGAACAAAAGGAAGTATGTCATGTAGGAGAAGATTTTCTTTGAAAGGCTCTCATTTTTGGTTATTGCAAGGGCTGTAAGATAAAAGAACCTGCCCCCGTCAAAGATTCCCATAGGCAGCATGTTCACAAGGGCAACGCTTATGCTTATGAGAACAAGCCACCAAAGGAAATTATAGATGAACATGCTGAATTCTCCAAGCCTTGGTTCATAATGCACATTTGAATTTCTGAATGAAGAGACGATTGAAACAATTTTCCCTGAAATGCCGTTTCCAGAGCTCTTGTCTGCAAAGCCAACTCCTAGAAATGCCAGGCTTCTGTTCTCAGGATTTTCCGCAAGAATAATTTCCTTCTCTGTTGTTTCATTCCCTTTTGTTGTGAGGATTATCTTTTCGCCAGGGGAGTATTTTCCAAGCTCATTTCTGAATTCCTCAGTGCTGGAAATTTTCACCCCGTTTATCTTCAGAATGACTGCGTCAAGTCTGTTGTTTATTGCAGGAGCATCATCGTATGCAATGAGATATCCAAGATCTTTCTGGCTTTCCAGATTTGTGCCTGTTATCAGGAAGCTTTTGTTGTCTGCTTCTATTTTATTCAGCTGGCTGCCGTTGCTGATGTTTGACGCGCTGACAATAATGTCGTATGTTGGATTATCCATGGAAATTCCATTTATCATTGTTATTGCTGCAAGAGGAACAGCCCTGTATGAATAACTGTCAAATACAATTCCTGAAGGGGCAAACGCGGCAAAGAAAAATAATATAAGAACTCCGAGCGAGACAATGGCTGTCAGAACATTTGCGAATGTTCCTGCGGAAAGAACTGAAAGCTGGGAGAATATTGGTTTTTTGACCATCTTTTTTTCATCAAGTTCAACGAATGCTGCGAGGAATACTGGAAGGAAATAAGGGAAAAATCCGAACCCTGTTGTCTTTACTTTTACCTTGTTTCTGATTGCAAAAATTCCGTGAGCGAATTCATGAGTTATTGCTATTACTGCAAGTATGGCTATCCAGTAAACGAAAAAGAATGATGGAAGGAAATCCAGATTGAATATTTGGGGAAGATAAGGCACAAGGGGAATTACAGGGGGAACTTTTATTGCCCTTACTATCTCTGGGCTGAACGCATAAACCCAGGCTATTTTTCCAAGGAAATAAAGCATTGTTGCCATGAGTATATATCCCATTCCAACCGAGATATAGCTCAGCACTCCCAACACTTTTGAAAATCTTTTTCCTGTTCTTTCTATGAGCTTGATTCCCCAGCTCGTTCTGTAGAGAAACAGAAGCCCGTCCCTTTTCAGGTTGTGCTTCCTCGTGTAAAGAAAAGCAGACACAGAAACGATAAATATCACAAGCAGAGCTATGTCATATACAAAAAAATCCATTTTATGATTTTGCCTCTTTTTTTCTCAAGTTATTTTTTCTTCAATGGCCTGAATGCTCTCTTTCCGCACTTCCTGCACTTGACTTTTCCCTTCAGGATTTTCTGCGGATTTGACCTCATCTTGCTCTGGCAGGCCTTGCATACGAAAACATTCTTGTACATTCTTGCGTTTGCTTCAGGTATTTTTCCCATTTAGATTATCCTCTTTATTATTTTTCTTCCCTCAATATCCCAGTACTCCACATTTGAATTTTCATGGATTTGCGACTTTATTTCCTCAGGGCAGTCTATCTCAAGGGTTTCAAAGCTTTCAAGATCCATGATGCTTGCCTTGTCAGATACTGAAAGAACCTGGGCTTTTCTCTTGTCAACCATCGGCACTTCAAATCTTTCATGTCCCGGAACAGCTATTATTTTTTTCTGGTCATTGAGTATTCCTATAGCCTCTATCCTGCATTTATGTGCGCCGTGCTTTCCTGTTTTGCTGACATCTATCTTCTTTACAGTATAAGGCTCCCCGTCAAGCAGTATGCTGACGCCTGGCTTGGCCTCTGTCGCGCTTATTATCTTTAATACCATCAACTATCCAAAAAAAGTAAATTTATAAAGGTTTTTGCTAAAACATTATTGTCAAAAATGGCAATAAATGAAAAAGATTTCATTGAACTGGAATTTACAGGAAGGGTTAAGGACGGAGAAGTCTTTGATTCCAACATTGAAGATGACATAAAGAAGGAAGGACTTGGGATAGAAGCGAAGCCTTTTGTGTTTGCAGTCGGGGAAGGAATGTTCCTCAAGGCAATAGAGGATTTTCTTGTTGGTAAAGAAATGGGAAGGCACAGGATAGAACTTCCTCCTGAAAGAGCATTCGGTAAAAGGGATGCAAGGCTCATAATGAGAATACCTCTGAAGGTTTTCAGGGAACAGAGGATTTCCCCTGTTCAGGGAGGCGTTTTCAACTTTGACGGAAGGCTGGCAAAAATTCTTGCAGTCTCAGGAGGAAGAGTGATGGCTGATTTTAACAATCCTATCGCAGGAAAAGATGTTATCTATGACCTCAATGTAAAAAGAAAAGTTGAGGATATCAATGAAAAGATAAAATCATTTGTAAATTTTCTTTTCAAGAGGGATTTCAGTTTTGAAATATCAGGGAAAAAACTTGTTTTGACTGTTGATCCCGGATTTGGAAAGTTTGCAGAGCTTTTCAGGGAAAAATTCATGGACCTCTTTGGACTGGAACTTGAGGCAAAAGAAAAGGAGAATGACGGAAAAAATTCCCCTGAAAACAACCAGCTTTGAAAGTCCGACAGAAAAACACAATAATCCTTATAAACATTAATTAATTCCCAATTTGATGGCTGAAATGTTTTTCAAAAAAGAGAGCAATGCAAATTCTTACGATTTGTCCTCTGAATTAAGGGAAATAGACAAGGAGTTGGAGGAACTTATCAAAAAGCAGGCTGCAAAGATAAAAGTTATTGGAGTGGGCGGCGCAGGCGGAAATTCTTTGAGCAGGATGAGGGAGATTGGAATAAAGGGAGGTGAGCTTATTGCAGTGAACACTGATGCCCAGGATCTTCTTTATGCAAATGCAGACCAGAAAATACTCATGGGAAAAGAGCTTACCCAAGGGCTTGGTGCTGGAAGCAATCCAAAGGTTGGTGAAGAGGCTGCAAAGGAGTCTGAATCAGAAATAAAGAAGAAAATTGCAGGCTCAGACATGATTTTCATAACTTGCGGACTTGGAGGAGGGACAGGAACAGGTGCAGCCCCTTTTATTGCACAGCTTGCAAAAAAGCAGGGAGCCCTTACAATAGGGGTTGTAACTCTTCCATTCACAATTGAGGGAAAAAAAAGACTTGAGAATGCGATGAACGGGTTGGAAAAAATGGAGGCGAATGTTGACACTCTTATTGTGATTCCAAACGACAAGCTTTTGGAACTTGCGCCAGATCTTCCATTGCATACTGCATTCAAGATTGCTGATGAAATACTTACAAATGCCGTAAAGGGCGTCACAGAACTTGTCACGACTTCAGGACTGGTGAACCTTGATTTTGCAGACATAAAGGCAGTTATGGTTGACGGAGGAGTGTCCCTTATAGGAATGGGCGAGGCAGACAGCACAAACAGGGCATTGGAAGCTGTTGAAAAGGCAATTCAAAATCCTCTTCTTGACGTTGATGTTTCAAATGCGACAGGCGCGCTTGTGAACATTATCGGCGGTCCTGAAATGAGCCTTGAAGAATGCAAAATTATAATTGAAAACATAGGGAACAGGCTAAGTCCTGATGCAAAGCTTATATGGGGCGCGCAGATAGCAGAGGACATGGAAAAATCAATAAGGATACTTCTAATTGTGACTGGTGTACGAAGCTCCCAGATTCTCGGCCATGGTGAATCACTTGAAAGCATGAAGCACCATGAGATGGAACAAGAGCTTGGCATTGATTTTGTGGAATAAAAGAGAACAAATAATATTTAATAATCTTTAAAAACCTCTTTCTTTTATCCTAAAAATGATTGCAACTAACGGAGAATTAAAAAATACTTTGAAAGATTTTTATGGCAAGCCTATAAGAACAGGGCTTTATCTTCTTTCTGGTCCTTCTCAAAAACTATATTTCATCAATCTAAGCGAAGATGGAAATGGTCTAATAGTAGAAAGTACTGAAGGAGAAGTATATAACTCTAAAGAAGATGTTGCTAATGAAAAAGAAATCTATGCCCGCCAGTTTGTTCCTTTATCTGATCCTCTAAAGACTATTGAATTTATTCTCTCAAAACTTCCTCATGCTGAAAGGCAATCTCTTTTGGAAAAATTAGCTCTTATGGAAAAGTCTTAAAAACTCTTCTTTTTTATCTATGAAATGAGCAATGTTATAGAGTCGCTGAAGTCCTTTGCAATAAAGTCAAAGAGGGTATGGATGGTTTTGAAAAAGCCGACAAAAATGGAGTTTCAGATGACCTCCAGGATATCCGCGATAGGAATTCTCATAATAGGCGTGATAGGCTTTGCAATATCAATTATAGTGTCATTTTTATTCTGAACTGCAGCTGAAAACTTTAAATATTCCGAGGCTATCCTCTTTTCATGGGTTTTGGAAAGCTTGAGAAAAAGCTGCTGATCGGCGGTCTTCTGGCTGCAATGGTCTTTGGATGTTCTGATGAAACATCTCCAATAGAGCCTGTAAAAAAAGATCCTGCAGAGCAAACGCCTACAAATCCTCCGTCAGGAGGGAACCATCCCCCTGTCTTTGCATCTTCTCCCCTTGCAGTTATAAATGAAAACGATGATTACAGTTATCAGGTTCAGGCAAAGGATACTGACGGAAACAAAATAATTTTCTCAATGACAAATGCTCCGTCCTGGATTTCAATTTCAAATGAAGGTTTGGTAAAAGGAAGAGTTCCTGAAGTTGTAAAGGATGAATTTCAAAGCATAAGCATTTCTGCTTCAGATGGAAAAGCAAACGCACAGCAAAATTACAATCTTAGCATAAAAAATCTTTTCAACAATCACATCATTTCCCAGCCAGACATGCCTGGAATAACCATAGGGGAAAATAGCATTTCATTCGCAACTCCTGTTGATTATGCCGCAGGAGATTTTGTGGCGGCAGGAATAACTGATAAGACTCCCGAGGGTCTTTTGAGGAAGGTTGTTTCTGTTTCACAGGATAAAAGAAAAGTGTCAACGCAGCAGGGAACTCTTGACGAGGCTGCAAAATATGGTTTGATTTCATACTCAGGCTCCCTTAGTCCGGCGGAGATTGCATCATCTTCAATGCTAAATGGCATGGTATTTTTAAAATCCCAGAATCCTAATGATCTTTCCTTCGTTGTTAACTTCAAGGATGTTGTTTTGTATGATGCCGATGGTAATGAGGACACAAAGACAGACCAGCTCATTGCCAACGGAAAACTTTCTTTCAGCGCTGATTTTGATTTTAGCTTTACAATTGAGAATCATTCAGTCGCAAATATTTCCTTCAAGAATAAGACAATCATGAATTCGCAGCTGACAATAAGCTCAAACCTTCTTGGTCTTTCAAATGTTTTGGAAACAAAAGTTGCAGAGTTTAAATTAAAGCCGCTTGTGGCAGGCTATCTTCCGACAGTGCCTCCAATCCCTGTGATTCTTGTCCCGCATGTGGGAATTTACGCAGGCATTGACCCATCAAAAATTAATCCTCTCAGCTTGTCTGTAAAGGAAAATGCAATTCTTGAAACATCAGTCTCCTATTGGGGCGGGAGTTTGATACCCGGCTTTGATTTTACGAACGACTTTGAATTTTCAAACCCTGTCCTGGATAAAGAGATTGACCTCAGCGTTTACACAGGGCCAAATATTGATGTTCTTCTTTATGGGATTGCAGGGCCTTTTGCAGGAATAAGAGGCAAGATAAGGTTGCACTCAACAGATAAGAAATGGGAAATTTATGGTGGCCTTGAGGCATTGCTCGGAATAAAAACAGACATTCTTTCAAAGCATGTTTCTGTGCAGACGCAGCAGGCAATTCATGATGAAAAGCTCATTGCCCAGGGGCAGAAGAGCATATCTCCTACTGACAGCATTAAAATTCAGCCAGGGGCAGAAGGAAAAGATGCGGCAGTTGGATATGTGTTATGGCCTGATGGCACTAAAAGCTATTCAGGCGAGGGAGAAAGCCCTTCTATGGAATTAAAATATGATTATCCCGGAAGTCATGGAAGCGAAAAAGAAGGGCTGCTGGAGTTCTCCCTTTCGCAGATACCTTCCAATGCAACAATTGATTTGGCAACACTGAGGTTTACAGGATGGGCGACCCAAAACTCCCTCAATAACCTCCCGACAATTTATCTCTCAAAGCTGAAGGGTCAATGGTCTGAGTCTTCTGTAAAATGGAATACAAAACCTTCAAGCAAGGCAGTGACCAGCCTTGATTTCACAAATGAAGGCGCTATTTCACAATATGAAGTCGATGTTACTGAAGTTGTCAAGGAATGGCTTTCCGACGGGTCTAATTATGGATTTGGCTTTTCAGCTGAGGGCGGAGTGCATGGCGAAATTTATAGCAGTGATAATTCAGAGGCATCAAAAAGACCTGTGCTTGTGATAAAATATCATTAATGGCTGAATCTGTAAAATCAAAACTTTTAAAAACCTGCACTTTTAAATACTATTGCTGCTCCTATTATTTTTAGGACTTAGCGAAGCTAAACAAAACGAATAAAAGATGATATTCATAATAAAAGTAACGACGAACAAGGAGGAAAGGGCTGTTGACATAATCTCAGACAGGGTTGAGAAAAAGAAAATAAATGTTTTCTCTGTTTCAAGACCCCATGGTTTGAGGGGATATGTTCTTTTGGAAGCAGAAGACAGGGAATCCGCGGAGGAGGCTGTTTTCAATCTTCCTTATGTCAAGGGAATAATAGGAAAGACAATAACCTATGAGGAAGTGAAGAATATGCTTGAACCTTCAGCAACAACTGTTTCAATAAAGGAAGGAGATATAGTTGAGATGATTTCAGAGCCTTTCAAAAAGGAGAAGGCAAAAGTTTTAAGAATAGACAAGCAGAAGGAAGAAGTGGTTGTCAGCTTGCTGGGAGCAGTTGTTCCCCTTCCTGTTACAGTCAAGATTGACAATGTCAAAGTCGTGAGGAGAGAGAAGGAGGAGGAATCAGAAGATGCAAATTAAACTATTGGTTGACGGAGGAAGCATGTCGCCGGGTCCTGCGCTTAGCCAGAAGCTTGGACCTGCTGGAATAAACATCAACAATGTAATACAGAAAGTCAACGAATCAACAAAAAATTTCAAGGGAATGAAGGTTCCTGTGGAGCTTGAAGTGGATGTTTCCACAAAGGAATTTGAGGTAAAGGTTTTCTCGCCTCCTGTTTCAGAGCTTCTTAAGAAAGAAGTCGGTATTGAGAAAGGTTCGGGAATGCAGAAAAAGCAGACAATGTACAATGCTTCTATTGAGCAGATAATTTCTGTTGCAAGGACAAAGCTTCCAAATATGCTTTCAAAAAACCTTAAGGCAGCTGTGAAGTCCATTGTGGGAACATGCGGCACTCTGGGAATACTTGTTGAGAATAAATCCTCTGTGGAAGTTGAGAGGGAAATTGAACAGGGAAAATATGATAATGAAATAAAAGGAGAGCATACCCAGACCCCTCCTGAAAAAAGAAAAATTCTTGACGAATACTTTTTTGAATTAAAGGACAAGCAGGAAAAGGCATTGAAGCAGGAACAGGCTGCCAAGGAAGCAGCAACAGCAGCGGCAGCAGCAACAACTGCAGCACCAGCAGCAGCCGGAGCAGCAGCGCCTGCAGCCTCGGCAAAGACCCCTGAAAAAACAGCAGAGCCGGCAAAAGCAAAGGCAGCTGAAAAAAAGAAATAGCTTTATAAATTGATTGCCGCTATTTTATTTTAAGGGGTTGTAGTATAGCCTGGTAGTATCCGAGGTTTGGGACCTCGTGACCCCGGTTCAAATCCGGGCAACCCCATTTGAAGGACAAAAAATGACATCAAAAACAAAAAAATCAAAATCAGCAGGAAGATTCGGTGCAAGATACGGGAAAAGCGTGAGGCAAAAACTGGCCTCTCTTGAAGAAAAGCAGAGGGTAAAGCAGAAATGTCCTCATTGCTTAAAACCTGGCGTGAAAAGGCTTTCCAAGGGAATCTGGCACTGCAAAAAGTGCGGCAAAAAGTTCGCATCCGACGCATATTTCCTTGAAAACTGAAATCACAAGAAATAAAAACATAAAAAAACACAAACAATACAATATGAACCAATACAAATGCTTCAAATGTGAGAAGAAGATAACAAGCACATCTTTCAAGAAGAGGTTTGCATGCCCATACTGTGGTAGCAAGATATTCTACAAACCAAGGACAAAGGTCAAAGTAATAAAGACAAACTAATTTTCCTTTAGGTATTCTTAAACAAAAAATGGATGACTCACAAAAAATTCAGGAGCTGGGAATGATTGAGCAGAACCTTCAGAGCATTCTTTTTCAGAAGCAGGCATTTGAAATGGAGCTTGACGAAACTCTTTCCGCCATCAGGGAAGTTGAAAAGACAGGCGAAGAAGTGTATAAGGTAATAGGACAGATTATGATAAAAACGGAAAAGTCAAGAATAAAAAACGAATTGTCGGAAAAGAAGAAAATTCTTGAGCTGAGGATAGGTTCCATCGACAAGCAGAATGAAATTCTTGAAAAAAAGCTGGAAAAAATAAGAAAAGAACTGGAAAAGTGAATGCACTGCGCGGCAAAAATGTATACAAAAAAACTGCGAAATGTTTATAAATAATACAAAAGTTGATTTAACATGGTTTTAGATAAGCTAAAAAAAATTCTCTCGGGACCTTCATCAGGAGACGGCGAGGAATACATTGAGATAGATTTGGGAAAAGAGGAAAAGGAAACAAAGGTAATGGTAAAGCTTTTCTCATTGAAACAATATGAGGATGTGAATGAAATTCTTAACGCATTGAGGGAAGGATACACCATAGCAATAGTTGACATAAAACAGCTTAGGCAAAAGGACACTATGGAGACCAAGAGGGCAATCTCAAAGATAAGAAAGACCATAGAGGCTCTTGAGGGTAACATACAGGGATTCGGTGATAACATAGTAATAGCAACCCCCTCTTTCGCTGCAATAAGCAAGTTTTCAGAACCTGAAAAGAAGGACCAGCCAAAGCAAAGCAGGTTTGATTAACTTCTGGTATCTTAATCTTTATTGTTAGTTGCTAAAAGCCCTTAAAAACTACTATTTTGCGTTTAAAATTGCCTTTTCATAAAGTTTAAAAACCACTTATATCAAAGAAACTGATGGAAATCCTGAAAAAAGAAACTAATGATTTTTTGTTTGCTCTTGGCAAAGAAAGGATAAAAAAAGATATCGCTCTTCCAGCAAACTATAAACCTTCAGAAATAGAAATAAGAAAAAAGGGAGTAGAAGCATTAAAAAGAGGTCTTTTAGGTTTTTTCGACATGGCAGGAAAAGTTAGCCTTGACAAAGTGATTAAATTGTCCAAATCATACAGATTAAGTTATTCAAACGAGCAGATAAAAGAAGTTTTATCAGAACTGGAGGGAAAAGTCATGGAATATGGAACCGAAAGTGAATTAAAATTCCAAAAGATTTCTTCTCCAGCAATTAAAGACACATACTGGTTTGTTGCTAGTCGCAGTATATATGTTGGTGATTCCTTTACTACAATATAACAACATGTCGTTGGGGCGCTCTTAAACTTTGTGGATTTTGCATGAACTTTTGTTTTTGTGTTATATGATAATTATTGCCTACAATAATAATTGCTAAAAGCCGGTTAAAATTATCCTGTTTCATTGGATTGTGGATAGGCCTTTCCCTGTAATCATATTAATAGCTGGTTCCCCATTACACCTTTGCTATTGAGAAAACAGTCTTCACAGCCACAACTATTGTTGCCGGAACAAAGAGGAAAAGCAATGCCCCTAGAACAGAAGTGACTATCTTTCCTATTTCTATTCCTGTGACTGTTATGCCTGTAAGGGAAACATTGGTTGCAAACCCCTGTATTCCGGCAAAGCTGGCAAGGACAGTGGCTACAGAGGCAAAAAGAAAGGTCTGGACATCCTTTTCAGCAACAAAATAGCCAACAACCAGCCCTATTATTATAATAATCATTATTATGGAGGGATCTGTGGAGCCTCTTGAGAATATGCCCGCTATTATGGCAAGTATGACTCCTATAAGGAAAGCCCATGCAGCTATTGAATTCTCCCTTGACCTTATCACCATCTTCTTTTATCTCTTGATAAAAGGAAGGAGATATATAAATTTTTGTCAAAAGGCTCTATCTGCTTTTCAGAAGCATATTTTGGATTACAGAAAACTTTATAAACCATAGTAACTGCGGAATGAGTACACAAAAATGAACTCAAAGATATTAAGCTTGTTTGCATTCGGTGTTTTGGCTCTTGTATTAGCAATGAGCGTAGTAAGCGCTGCAGGAAGTTTCACAGCTTCTAACATTGTAATACCCTCACAAGTTTCTCAGGATGCAGGAACATTTACAATTACATTTACCTTGAATAATAGCGCAGGTGCAGATAGTGCTAATTGGTCTGCTTCCACTGTTTCTGGGGGCAGCGCTAACTTTACTTCATTTTCTCCAACAGGCATAATAGCTGATGGCTCTGTAACACCTGTTCAGGTAGCTGCATCAGTTGTAATAAGCTTCTCAGATACATACTCTGGAATAATCTCTGGAACTGTTTCCGCTGTATCACCGGGTGCTGGAGCAGATGTATCTATTCCATTTTCAGTAAATATCACCTCTTCATCACCACCAGCAACAGACCTTTGCAGCGGTGTTTTAAACCCAGGAAGCCTTGATGTCAAGAAAATAGACTTCACAAACAACGGATTCCAGTATGGAACATTCGGGGAAGATGACCAGTGGTTCCCATTTGAGCAGATAGAAACCCAGATAGATGTAAAGAACAACGGAAACGATAATGTTGACAATGTTGAAATTTCATGGGGACTATGGGATACAAGGGATGGAAGATGGGCAATAGAAATTGACAATGAAAAGGATCTTGATATAAAGGACGGAGATACAGAATCAATCATAGTTGCATTCACCATGGACGATAGCCTTGATGTTGACCTTGATGAGCTTGGAGACCAGGACAATAGATACAGGCTTTATGTAAAGGCAGAGGGAGAAGTTGACGATGACTTTTCAACAGCCACCTGTGTGAGCGACTTTGAGCCCGCCTCAGTTGTAATAGAAAGCAACTTTGTAATACTTGACAACCTGCAGATGCCTGAAACAGTAGAATGTGGACAGACAGTTCAGGTTTCAGCAGATGTATGGAACATCGGAGACAGGGACCAGGACGCTGTTTCAGTTGAGGTATTTGGAAAGGAAAGCAAGAAAATAGACTTCACATTCATTGTTCCTAAACATGCAGATGAAAAGAACTACAACCTTGTGCTTCAGGTTAATGATGAGGACAAAGAAGTATACCAGAATGACTTTAATGATGACTATGCAGAATTCGTGGTTCCATTCAAGGTATCCGGTGGATGCGGAGCAGTTGCTGACGCAACATCTGTTACTGCAAGCCTTGTTTCAGGAGGAAGAGCAGGACAGGAAATGGTAATAAGCTCAACAATAACAAACAGCGGCACATCATCAGCTACATATGTTGTAAGCGC
>CAYVSB010000003.1:12036-15747 GCA_964452855.1 Candidatus Woesearchaeota archaeon | reverse complement strand
AGGTAAAAATTTTGGCTGGAGGCTTTAAAGGAAAAGAGGGAAAAGTTACAAGAGTTTTCACAGGGCTTTCAAAAATTACAATTGAAAACATCCAGAGAAAGAAAAGGGACGGCTCAAAAGTTGATGTAAAGATATATCCTTCCAATGTTGTCATAACCGAACTTGCACTCAACGATAGAAAAAGAATGGAAATGCACAAAAAAGAAACAAATATAAAAGAAAATGCAGAGGTAGGAAAGAAATGACACACTTGAAAAGGCAATCAGCTCCAAAAACATGGCCTGTGCCAAAGAAAGGAACAGCCTACATGGTGAAACCTCTTTCAAATCTGAAGACCACTATTCCCTTAACCTTGATACTAAGGGACATCTTAAGGGTCTGCAAGAACAGAAGGGAGATAAAAAGAGCTATTCAACTACGGCAAATAAAAGTAAACTCAAGGGAAGTCAAGGATGACAAAATCAGCCTTTCTCTTTTTGATATAATGGAGATAATTCCGTCAAAGAAGCATTACCAAGTAGGACTTTCGGAAAAAGGGAAGTTTGAAATAAACGAGACAAAAGAGCAGGATTCAAAAACAAAGGTCGCAAAAATAATCAACAAAAAAACCCTCAACGGGAAAAAGACCCAGATTAACCTCGGAGATGGACAAAACTTCCTTTCAGAAATGAAGTGCCGGGTAAATGATTCGGCTGTTGTGAACCTCAAGGACAGGAAAATAGAGAAATGCCTTCCTCTTAAGGAAAATTCCAGGATAATCATTTTTGCCGGAAAGCACTCCGGGGAAAAGGGAACTGTAAAGGAAATTAATTCCGAGAAGAAGATTGCAGTTGTTGAGATAAACGGAGTGGCTGTCAACGCAATAATTAAACAGATAATGGCAATAGAATAAAATGGAAAACAAAAAAACCAAGACAGACACTGGAGAAAATCCAATGAGAAGAATTGAAATAGAGAAAGTAATACTTGGAGTAGGGGCAACAGGAGACACACTTGAGAAAGGAGTGAAGCTGCTCAGAACCCTTACAGGAAGAACTCCTTCAAAGAGAAAATCAAACAAAAGAATCCCTTCCCTTGGCGTAAGGCCAGGACTTTATGTCGGAGCAATAGTCACAATAAGAAAAGACTTTGAGGAAATCCTGAGGAAGATACTTTCCGGTTTGGATAACACTGTCAAGAAAAGCCACGTTGCTGACAATGGATTTTCATTCGGAATAAAGGAATACATAGACATTCCAGGTGTGGAATACCAGAGGGAAATCGGGATAATGGGATTTGACGTCACCATAGTTTTCAAAAGAACCGGAAGAAGAATCAAGCTAAGGAAGACAAAGAAGGGAAAGATACCGCAAAGGCAGAAAATAAGCCCTGATGAAATAATCAAATACATGGAGGAAAAGTTCAACACAAAATTCGTATAAAATGACAGCAAGCGACTGGAGAAAAACACTGAAGCAGCTTGAAGGAAAGCCTGCTGTAATGCAGAAATTCATCAAGCACTGCAAACCCAAAGACAGAAAAATGGGCATAGCCAAGATGAAATGCGAAAAGTGCGGGCGGTTCGGAGCCCATATAAAATCATATGGTCTGAATTTCTGCAGGCAGTGCTTCAGGGAAATTGCTGTTGAAATAGGATTCAAAAAATACTCATAAACTAAAATGTCACAAGATATAGTTTCAGATGCGCTGAACATGATGAAGAACGCCAAAAGGGCGGGAAAGTCAGAGGTAGAGATAACAAGAATGTCAAATCTTCTTGTTGAAGTCCTTAAAATCATGAAGCAAAGGGGAGCCATAAAGCGATACAAGATAAGTCCGCAGAAAAAAGTCCTTGAAATAGGGCTTGGGAACTTTTCAGAATGCAAGGCAATAAAGCCAAGGTTCACTGTTGATAAATCCCAGATAGAAAAATACAGGAGAAGGTTCCTGCCATCAAGGAATATAGGAACGATGATAATATCCACCAACAGGGGGCTTGTCACACACGAGGAAGCCGCAGCAGAGGGAATAGGAGGATGCCTTGTAGCATACTTTTACTGATGAAAAAAGAATTTTTCCAAAAAATAAATATTCCGGAAGGCGTTGAAGCCATTATAGACGGAGGTCTTCTGACAATCAATGGAAAAAACGGGGAGAACTCGAGGAAATTCAAAACTATTGGCCTTGCTTTTGAGAAAAAAGGGAATGAAATAATCATAGGAAGCAAGAAGGCAACAAAGAGAGAAGAAAATGATCAACACAATCAAAGCCCATGTGAAGAACATGATAAAGGGAGTTCAGGAAAAATTTGAATACAAACTCAAGATATGCTACAACCACTTTCCATTCACCGTTGAGATAAAAGGACATGAGGCGCTGATAAAAAACTTCCTTGGGGAAAAGATACCAAGAGAGGTAAGCATTCCCAAAGGGGCTGATGTAAAGATTGAAAAGGAAATAATAAAAGTCACTTCGCCGAGCAAAGAAATTGCGGGACAGGCTGCTGCAAACTTTGAAAATGCAACCAGAATAAGGCTCAGGGACAGAAGGGTTTTCCAGGACGGGCTGTTCATCATTGAGAAGAACGGGAGGGAAATGTAAAGAGAATGGCAAAAATCAAATTTCTAAGAAGAAACTGGAACAGGCACTAAAAACTCGGGAAGAGAAGAAAGAACAAGCAGGTATGGAGAAAGCCTAAGGGAAGACATAACAAGATGAGGGAAAAGCAAAGAGGCTATGCCGCTGTCGTGAATGTTGGATACAGGACAAACAAGAAAAGCAGGGGTTTGCTCGACGGAAAAATTCCGGTAATGGTAATGAACATATTTGATTTGGAAAAAGTTGGCAGGAACGAGATTGCAGTTGTCGGGAAAGTCGGAATCAAAAAAAAGCTTGAGATTGCAAGAAAAGCCATGGAAAAGAAAATAATGCTTCACAATATAAACCCTGAAAAATTCACAAAGACAAATTCAAGGAAGAATAACAAGGAAGTTGATAAAACAGGAGCTAAAAAATGAATCTTTCAAAAAAGAAATCGCTGGCAGCAAAGACTCTTGGAGTCGGAAAAAGCAGGATAATATTTGCACATCCAAGGCTTGAGGAAATCAAGGAGGCAATAACAAAGCAGGATATAAGGGACCTTCATAAGGAAGGCGCGATATTAGTAAGGGAAGTTCATGGAAGAAAGAAAGTTGCACGAAAAGCAAAAAGGGCAAGCTCTGGAAACATAAGGAAGAAAATGAAGCCTGGAAAAAGAGAATATATCATAATCACAAGAAAGCTCAGAAGTTTCCTTAATGAACATGGGAATAGCGGGCTTTCAAGGGAAGAGATAAAAAATATCAGGAAAAAAATAAAAAACAGAATGTTCAAAAATAAAAATAGTCTCAAGGAGTATCTTGGAGGAATCAAAAAATGACAAAAGTTGACAAAAGGCGAAGAAGAGAAGGAAAGACAGACTATCAGGCAAGGATAAAGATGCTGAAAGGAGAGCTTCCAAGAATAACCTTCAGGAAAACCAACAGGTATATCACCGCGCAATATGTGACAAGCAAGGAGGCACAGGACAAGGTTGAGGAAGGATCAAGCTCAAAAGACCTCTTGAACTACGGATGGCCAAAAGAGGCTTCAGGGAGCCTTAAGTCCATTAGTGCATCATATCTCACAGGAGTATTGCTTGGAAAAAAGATTGCAGGCAAGGAAGCAATAATTGACCTTGGAATGATAAGGAAT
>CAYVSB010000003.1:8511-12026 GCA_964452855.1 Candidatus Woesearchaeota archaeon | reverse complement strand
ATAAAGATAAGCCAGAAAGAAGGAATATTCCCTGATGAAAAAAGAATAAAGGGAGAACATATGAAAAATAAAATTCCATTTGACGCAATAAAGTCAAAGATAATGGCACACAAGAAGCAGGAGGGCAAAAAATGAGCAAAAAAGAAGAAATAAAAGTCCTCAAAAAAACAATAGAGGCGCACGGAGGATTTTCCGAGGCTGATGCAGAGGAAAAGGCTGCACACATAGAGGAAGTCACGGAAGAATTGCTTGAGGGAAAGCCAGAGATTGCAGAAGAGATAATCAAGAAAATAGTGGCGATTCCGGAAGAAAGGGCTCGTGGAAGGGACGGATATCGGGGAAGAGGAAAAACAAGGGAGCAGATTGTGGCTGAATGGGTGCCAAAAACAGCCCTTGGCAGGGATGTAAAAAGCGGAAAAATAAAAGACATTGATGAGATAATCAGCACAGGGAAAAAGATACTGGAAGCTGAAATAATAGACACGCTGGTAAGCACAAACTCAGACCTTCTCGCAATAGGACAATCAAAGGGAAAGTTCGGAGGGGGAAAGAGAAGGGCATGGAGGCAGACTCAAAGAAAAACAAAGGAGGGAAACATTCCAAGCTTCTCAACACTTGCTGTCATCGGAGATGAAAAAGGGCATGTCGGAATAGGCTCGGGAAAAGCAAAGGAAACTCTTCCGGCAAGAGACAAGGCAATAAGAAAAGCCAAGCTTGCAATATTCAAGGTAGAAAGGGGATGCTCAAGCTTTGACTTCCATAGCTATGAGCCCCATACAATACCTTCAATAATAAAGGGCAAGGGAGGCGGTGTAAGAATTACACTCATGCCTGCTCCCCAGGGAACAGGTCTTGTTGTTGCCGACGAGCTGAAAAAGGTTTTAAAGCTTGCTGGAATAAGAGACATATACAGCAAGACATTCGGAAAGAAGAGAACCACTTTCAACATAGTAAAGGCATGCATAGATGCCCTCAAAAAAACCAGTAAACCACTCAATACAATATAAAAAATGATAGCAATAATAAGAATATCAGGAGCTGTGAAGTTGGATAGGCCTATAATCCAAACTTTTGACAGGCTCAGAATGAAAAGAAAATACAGCTGTGTTGTTATTAACCCCACAACAGAACAGGCAGGAATGATAAACAAGCTGAAGGACTTTGTTGCATTCGGCGAGATAAACAGCGAAACATTTTCAAAGCTTGTGGAAAAAAGAGGACAGCTTGCTGACAGGGCAAAAAAGACAGATTTGAAAAAAGCTGCCGATGAAATAATTAAGGGAAAGAAATACAGCGAAGCCAACCTGAAGCCATTTTTCAGGCTTCATCCTCCACGTGGCGGAATAAAAAGCAAGGTTCATTTTCCCAAGGGAGTTTTGGGAAACAACAAGGAAAAAATAAACGAGCTTATAATGAGGATGCTATGATGTTCAAAAAATTAAAAATTTTTAGCTGCTTCGTCCAGGCTTGGCCAAAGCAGAGGACGTTTTAAAATGAAATTCAAAAAAAGAAAAAAGTCATCAAGAATGCATGGAAGGGGAACAGGAAGCCACGGATGGGGATTCAGGAAAAAACACAAGAAGTCAGGACATAGAGGGGGAAAGGGAATGGCAGGCTCGGGAAAAAGAGCTGACCAGAAAAAAACACTTGTGCTAAAGCTATATGGAAATAACTATTTCGGAAAGCAGGGAATAACAAGCAGGGGAACAAAAAGAGACATAAGAAAAAGAATAAGCCTTCCAAACCTTGAGCTGAACATAGGAACATACTCAAAAAAAGGGATTGCAAAAAAAACAAAGGAAGGCATGGAAATCAATCTTGAAAACTACAAGATTCTTGGCGGTGGAAAGAATTTTTCACTGAAAGAAAAAATTGTGATAAGAGCCAAGGAAGCGTCTGCATCTGCAATTGAGCAGGTCAAAAAAGCAGGAGGAGAAATAATCCTTCCTGCAAAAAAAGAGAAATAAAATGGATTTCAAGCAAATCTTCAATTACCTCCCTGAGGTAAGGAAGCCGGACGAGAAAAAGCTAGGATTCAATGTAAAGCTCAAGTGGACACTCATCATTCTCGGGGCATTTTTTGTCCTGGCAAACATTCCACTTTACGGATTGTCGGCAAATGCGCTTGAAAGATTCCAGTATCTTGCAGTCATTTTGGGAACAGATTTCGGAAGTATAATCTCCCTTGGAATAGGTCCAATAGTCATGGCATCTATTATCCTCCAGCTGCTGACAGGCTCCGGAATACTTAACCTTGATACCACGACGGCAGAAGGAAAGAAATTCTTCCAAGGAATACAAAAAATACTTGTTTTTTTCTTCATAGTATTTGAGGCGCTCATTTATGTAATGATGAACGGACTTCAGCCGCTTCCAGGGTTTGCTCCTTTGCTGATATTGCAGCTTATAATAGGAGGTTTAGCAATTTACTATATGGATGACCTTTCAACAAAATGGGGATTTGGTTCCGGAGTAAGCCTTTTCATTGCGGCAGGAGTAAGCTGGAGACTCATAACAAGCGCATTCCAGTTCATAAACCAGCAAGGGCAAAACTGCCTGCTTGACTTTAAGGAAACAGCCTGCTCTGGAAAGATTTTGGTTATGATTCAGTCATTAATAAACAAGTATCCGACCGAATTCATTTCTGCATTCGCCGCAGTTGCAGCAACAGTTGTAATATTCCTTCTTGTAGTATGGGCACAATCGCTGAAGGTTGAAATCCCTCTTTCATTCGGAAGAATAAGAGGATATACAATGAAATGGCCTCTTTCATTCTTTTACACTTCTGTAATTCCAGTCATTCTTACCGCTGCATTGGTGGCAAACACCCAGCTTTTCGGAGGAATAATGGAAAACGCTGCAACTGCATGCGCACAGGGAACATGCACAGGACTTGCAAAATTCGCAACATACTTTGGATTTTTAGGGCATTTCTCAAATGGTCAGGCAATATCAGGGCTGGCATTCTGGATGGGACATACAAACATCCTTGACCTTCTGATAAGAGGCGGATTCCTCCCAATATACATACTTCAGGGAATAACACATACGCTGTTCTACATGTTCTTCGCAACACTATTTGCAATATTCTGGGTGAAGACATCAGGAATGGACGCAAAGGCACAGGCTCACAAAATTTCAGCCTCTGGATTACAGATAGCAGGTTTCAGGCAGGATGAAAGAATACTTGAAAGTGTGCTTGACAGATACATAATGCCGCTGACAGTTATGGGCGGCCTTGCAATAGGGCTTCTTGCAGCAGTCACAGACCTTCTTGGCGCTTTGGTATCAGGAACAGCAATACTCCTTGTGATAATGATAACGTTCCAGTTCTACCAGAACATTGCACAGCAACATCAAGTTGACATGAATCCGGCAATGAGAAAGTTCTTCGGGAATTGATTATTAAATAGGTTCTGTTGTAGTTCTTAAATTCTTAAACCAAACTCTTTAAAAACTGTTTTTGCCTTTTTTTGGTATGGACGCAAAGGGAAAAGAGGGCAGCTTTATGATTC
>CAYVSB010000003.1:7065-8501 GCA_964452855.1 Candidatus Woesearchaeota archaeon | reverse complement strand
TTGACATGAATCCGGCAATGAGAAAGTTCTTCGGGAATTGACTGCTAAAGCATCCCACAAATTGTTTCAAATGTCTTCAGCCTTAATTTATAGGCATTGGCACATTTTGCGCAAGCATTCCAGCCCTGAAAAATTTCAGCCATTTTTTCTCTGCTAATCCAGTCATTGGAAAACATATTTATTTTTCTTTCCATATTTCTTGAATTTCTTTCTCTCAAAAGTTTAAAATGATAAAAATTTCTGAAGCCTACAAAATCAACTCCCCTTGATAAAGAAATTATTTTTGATTTGTCAGGATGAAGCTCAAGCTTTAGTTTTTCTCTTAAAAATTCATTTATTTTATGTTTCCATTCATCAAGCTGTTCTTTTGATTTATGCAAAATAACAAAATCATCCACATATCTTATGTAATATTTAACTTTTAATTGATGTTTCACAAAATAATCAAGCTCATTAAGATAAACATTTGCAAAGAATTGGCTTGTTAGATTTCCAAGAGGCATTCCCTTGGAAACCTTGCTAAATTCAACCGTGCCCCTCTCTCTCTCTCTCTCTCTCTGATTACGCTTTCTGCAAGCCAGAGAGCATTTTCATCAGTTATTTTTCTTTTTATTATGTTCAAGAGAATTTCATGATTAATTTCCTGAAAATAATGCTTTATATCTGCCTTGAAGCAATATCCAAAAGATGAATAATTATCAGTTACTTCTTTGCTGAACTTTTCAAATCTTTTTATAGCAAATATGTTTCCCTTGCCTTTTCTGTTCGCACACGAATCATAAATGAATGTTTTGTCAAAAATAGGCTCAATAACCCTTACAATAGCATGATGAATAATTCTGTCCCTGAAGTCTGATTTTGATATTTTTCTTGTCTTTGGGTCTCGCAAGATGAATGTTATCAGGGGTTTTGGCTTATAATATTGATGCTTCAACTCATAATGTAATAATCTTAAATTGTTCCTTAAATTTTTCTCAAATTCAATAACATAGTCTTTCTTTGTTTTTCCTTTTCTTGCCTTTTTCCATGCAAGAACAAGATTTTTCATGGAATAAATTTCAGGATAAATATTATTGAAGGTTTCCATTTTAATATGAACCTAGCCGACTGAGCCATTCGACCATTATCATTCGAGTTCGCAAGATTCCTGTTGTTGGAGTTCGCGTTGGAATTCCTGTTCAAGTAGAACCTGGAAACGAAAGTAGCACAATTACCAATTACCACCATAGCTTCATTTTTCATTGCAAATAATTCTTTGTTTGCAACTAATTTTCCCGCAGGATAAATCAGCCTTACTAAATGTTGTTATTGAATTTTACCGCCTTCTTGCGAAGGGCTAATAACTGTGCGTGTGGCCCAGCCATGTATCTATATCAAATAAACATTGGCTAGGAATCTTATAAAGAAAATATATCTTATAAATTTATTTGCCCTTA
>CAYVSB010000003.1:0-6942 GCA_964452855.1 Candidatus Woesearchaeota archaeon | reverse complement strand
TAAATTTTTTGCGAACCAGCTTCGCTGGTTACTCCAACCACCCTGCCATCGTCATACGAGTCCGCAAGATTCCTGAAGTTGGAGTACGCGTTGGAATACCAGTACAAGCAGAACCTGGAAACGCCGTCTTTTCTCGTATAACAAGTTCTTTTTCCAAGATTATCCTTAATAGGAACTCCTCTTTCATCCATTGTCTTGAATGAGTAATTTTCTTCAGATAATTCAGGGGTATCAATTATGTTTTTTCCTTTTTCAGCATTGTCGTTAAGGAAATAAATCAAACCATAAGCTGAATTTGAATCCCTCTTTAAGTTCAATGCATCAAAATAAATTATTTTAGGGATTCCTTCTTGCAAAGGCATTCCTTTTTCCTTAAGCTGTTCTGCAAGAACTTTTGCAAGCAAATCGTTTGGATTATAATGGTCTCCGGCTGTCCTCAAAACAAGACCTGTGTCAGAGTAAAACCCATTTAGAAATCCAGGGTTTATCTCTGTTGCCCTTCCCAAATCAGCCATTGTCGCAAGCATTGTTTCTTTTGGAAGATATTTTCTTAATTCAAGAGGTGCAAAACAATTGCTGCCTGCAAAGTCTCCATTTCTATCTGAGAAAATATCCAGCGTTTTTCTTGCCTTTGCATCATAGGATTTTATGCCTTCTTGGTATGCTTCAAGAAATTCAGAACTCAAAGTAGTTGCCACTGGCAAGACCATCTTTCTTGGTGTAAGTATCACTTTTTCCATACAAACCCCCAGAATTTATAGTTTATAAACTTTTCTATCTGTTGTTCTTTGAGAGAAGTAACAAGACGAGATTTAAAGATTTTTACTGGTGAATCTCAGCTCAACCAAACTCTTTAAAAACTATTTGTGCCTTTTGTAAAGATGGACGAAAAGGGAAAGGAAGGCAGCTTTATGATTCTCTTTATTGTAATGGGAGTTTCAATTCTTGCAGCAGCGCTGTGGGACAAATTCGCTTTCATAAAGGATTCAATACATTCTGTCCTTGACCCCACTGCCGGAGCTCTCTTAAGCTGGAATCTTGACATAGGAATGGTAATAGTTGTCTTTATACTTTCGCTTGCCATCACACTTGCCCAGAAATACGGGACAGACCAGGAGACGCTGAGGGAAATGAAAAAAGAGCAAAAAATCCTTCAGGAAGAAATGAAAAAATTCAGAGACCACCCTGAAAAAGTCATGGAATTGCAAAGAAAACAGATGGAATTTATCCCAAAAACAATGAAGCTGAGCATGCGGCCCCTAATTTTCACAGGAGTTCCCCTCATACTTTTTTACAGATGGTTCAATGACTTTTTCGTGGCTGCAGGGAATCCAAGGCTTCTCGGGATAATGAGCTGGTTTGTTTTTTACCTGGTATTTTCCTTGATTTTCAGCGGCATACTCAGGAAGATTTTAAAAGTGGCTTAATTAATTCTAAGGCATGGAAAATCATGAAACATCCAACAGCGAAGAAATGATGGCAAAATTCGGCATGATTGAGCAGCAGATAAGGCAGATTCACCAGCAGCTTGAAATAATAGAAAGAAACATAATTGAAATGAACTCGCTTTCAATAGGGCTTGATGAACTTAAGGGTAGCGTCGGGAAAGAGATGTTTTCGCCTATTGGAAAAGGAATATTTGTAAAGGCAAAGATAATTTCCGATGAGCTTAATGTTGACATAGGAAACGGAAACTTTGTCAAGAAAAGCATAGAAGGAACAAAGGAATTAATCGGGGAGCAGATTAAGAAGCTGGAAAAAGCGCAGGATGAACTGAACAATACCCTTCAGGTCATTAACGAAGAAATAACAAGAAGCATTATAAAATCTCAGAAAAATTCTGAGAATTAATCCAAACTATTAAATCCTTGATAGTTTGATATAGAATTTTTGATTCCCGTATAAGCCAAAAAAGCCCCGCCCAAAATCATCCATGTAATAAACCCTGCCTCTTCTGCATTTCCAATTTTATTGGTCAACAGAAGGTATGCTCCTGCCGAGGCTGATGCCAATCCAACTGCGGGAATAATCATTCTTGAAATTCTTCCTTCAAGATTTTTTCCTGCTGGAAATTCTCCAAAGTTTTCAAAATTTTCTTCCATAATGCAAAGTGCTGGCTGCAGTTTATAAATTATGCGTCTATTCTACCTTTTTTCCGCCTTTTTTACAAATTCTCTGTACTTCAAAATGCCAAGCTCTGAAACAATTCCCCTGATGTATTTTTTGGGAACAAATTCAAATGCAGGGTTTTTTATTCTGACATTTTTGGGCGCCTTGTCCCAAATTTCGTTCAATTTTCTGTTTTCAAAGGGAACTTTTTTGGGAGTAAATTTCCAGGAATCAGCTATTATGTAAACAGGAATCCTATGGTCATAGGCTATCCTGGAAAACATTCCGCTTCCAATCTTGTTTATTATCCCTTCCTTTACCAGTGCGTCAGCACCGAGAAAAACTTTGTCAGCTTTTTTTGTTCCCTGAGATTTTGTAAGGGCTATCATCGCAGCTGCATCAACAAACTGCGTGACTCTTATTCCTGCTTTTGACAGCTCAAGAGAGGTTTTTCTTCCCTGAAAAATAGGCCTTGTCTCTGTATTATAAACCTCAAAATTTTTCCCGTGTTTTTTGGCATATATAAGGGCATTGACGACATTTGTAGAATGGCAATGAGTAAAGATAACATCTTTGTTTTTTATCAGCCTAAAGACATAGGAGTTGATTTTTTCCTGTGAAGAGTCAAAATGCAACACTATTTCCTCATAGCTTTTGCTTTTAGCCTCGCGAAGGACCTTTTCAAGCATCGGCTCGGTCGGCCTTGCCGAGACAAGCAGTTGCCTGGATTTTCTTGTGGGAACAAGGAAGTATGCCTCAAGAGCTTTCCTTGCTATGGTTCTTGCCCCCTGTATCTTCACTTTTTTGATGTCGTCAAGAATTTTTTGAAATTTTTTTTTGTTGGCCATGAAATCATGAATTCAAGAAAGTTTAAAAATTCTCTTTTTTTATTAAGAGCATGCTTGAATCTCTTGTAAATCCAAAAAGACTTGATAAGGGAGAATGGAAAATGCTTTTCGTAGGAATTCTTTATGCCTCACTTTCCCTCATACTGGTCAAGCTATTCTTCGGAGGGGATGCCGTCCTTTCCACATATTCCGGAATAATGACAGTCACATTCTGCGTCATGTTTTCCCTGCCATTCATGTATTATCTTATAAAAAAGGAAGAAAGGCAGGATGAGCATATTGAAGGATTTTTCAGTGTCTGGCATGCGCACAGCGATGCAATATATGCATTTATATGGCTTTTCTTCGGGTTTATCATTGCATTTTCATTCTGGAACATAGTGCTGGAAGATTCAAATCTTTTCAACGCGCAGCTTCAGACATACTGTATGATTAACAGCCCGGGAAGCATAGACAAGTGTGTGGACATATATAACCCGGGAAATGCCGCAGGAATAAGCGGGTCATCAACATATGAGGGAAGACTTCTGTCAATAATAACCAATAATGTGTATGTGATGATATTCACACTCATATTCTCCCTTATTTTCGGAGCAGGAGCAATATTCATCCTGGCATGGAATGCAAGCGTGATATCCACGGCAATAGGGGTGTTCACAAAGTACAGCATCGCTGAAATTCCAATGGGAATATTAAGATATATGATTCACGGATTTCCAGAAATTGCCGCCTATTTCATAGTGGCGCTTGCAGGAGGAATGCTTGGAACAGGATTCATGAGGCATGGCATAAGGGACAGGCTGTTCTACAGGGTGCTTGAAAATGTACTTATCCTCATATTCATAGCAATAATAATCATAATAGTCGCCGCATTCATAGAAGTCTATCTCACGCCTTTCCTTTTCAGCTAGCCAGGAAATGAAATAAAAGTTCATTAAGTTTAAAAGTGCTGCTGAATACTTTTATCCATGGATCCTGTTCTTCTGCTGACTGTGTTCTTTTCTTTTTTCTGCACATTTCTTGTGCTGCCATTATGGATAAAAAAAGCCTGGCAAATCAAGCTTATATGGAATGATATGAACAAACCCCAACATCCGAAGAATGTTGCAGGATCAGGAGGATTAATAGTAGTATTTGGATTTATTCTTGGAGTATTGTCCTACATAGCAATAAGAACATTTTATTTCAAAAATGACGGCAGTGTGATTGGTTATCTTTTTGCGGCTATCCTTGTGGTTCTTTTGAGCTCTATTGTGGGACTGGTTGATGACTTGTTTGGGTGGCAAAGAGGAGGATTATCCATAAGGTCCAGGCTCCTTATTGTGATATTTTCTGCAATACCTTTGATGGTAATTAATTCCGGAGATTCCGCAGTAATCCTTCCATTCATAGGCAGCATTAATCTGGGGCTGCTCTATCCTCTGCTTTTCATTCCGATAGGAATTGTTGGAGCAACCACAACATTCAACTTTCTGGCAGGATACAACGGGCTTGAGGCAAGCCAGGGAATCATAATTCTCTCTGCCCTTGCTGTTGTGACGTGGATTACCGGAAGCAGCTGGATAAGTGTTGTGGCGCTATGTATGGTTGCTGCCCTTGTTGCTTTTTACATTTTCAATCATAATCCTGCAAGAGTCTTTCCTGGAGATGTTATGACTTATGCTGTGGGCGCCTTAATAGCTTCAATAGCAATTCTTGGAAATGTGGAAAAGATTGCAATCGTGTTCTTTATACCTTACATAATAGAAACTGTGCTTAAATCACGGGGAAAATTGGACAAGCATAGCTTTGCAAGAGTAAACAAGAACGGCGGCCTGGAAATGCCCTATGAAAAAATTTACGGCCTGGAACATCTGGCAATTTACATTCTTAAAAAGATCAGGCCGGAAAAAGAAGTCAGGGAAAACCATGTGGTCTATATGATTAATGCATTCCAGCTTTTTATTATTGCCATCGGCTTCCTTTTCTTCCTGTAAGCAGGAAAAAGAAGATTATTTAAAAGATTTAAAAAGCATCTGGATTATATCTATAAAATGGGAGAGGAAGACACCATAAAACTAAGGATTGGGAAAATTTTTCCTAATTATCAAACCAAGGTCTTTTTCATATTATTAGGCATATCTCTTCTGTTAAGCATTGCAAGCGTCTTGAAGTTTGGTTTTGGAATTTCGGCAATAAATGATTTTTTTTCTGTTTTTCCTTCAATCATGCTCTGGGCACTAACGCTTGCCTTGGCAATCTCGGCAGTTCTGTCATATTTTGGAAAACTCAAATGGATATTTCTTCCGATAATAATATGGCTTCTTTTAGTAACCATTGAGGTCAGAACAACCAACATTCCGCAGCTGAAAGACATAACAACAGGAGACTGGACCCTTGCTCCTGACCTGGACCCGTTTCTTTATTTAAGGCATGCCCAGGAAATAAACAACGGAACTCTTGAAAATCCAGACATGATGAGATATGCTCCTCTTGGAGCAAATAGTTATGCCTATGAAAGCCTGATGCCCTGGACAATTTTTTACATTTATAAATTAAACCAGGTTTTTGGAAATGATTCCCTGACATACGCTGCAATAATCACACCTGTAATATTATTTGCCATTTCCGCCATAGGATTTTTGCTGTTCATAAAGGTTCTAGGATCATTCAAATTTTCAGAGGAAAAATCCTGGTTGTATTCCATAATTGCAACCCTCTTTTACATTTTTGTCCCTGCAATGCTCCACAGGACAGTTGCAGGGGTTCCTGAAATTGAAAGCCTGGGGATGGTCTGGTTTTGGTTTACATTTCTGTTTTTAATTCTTGCATGGAAAGAGCAAAAAACAAAAAAAATAATCACATATGGTGTGCTGGCAGGAATAATCACCGGTCTTATGTCATGGAGCTGGGGAGGGTACAGATATATCTATATGATTTTCGGACTTTCAACCCTGCTGATGTTCCTGTTCCAAACTAATGAATCCAAGAACAGGGCAATCTACACTTCCTGGATAGTCCCTGCATTAATAATAATTTTCTTTAAAATCCAAAACTTCAAATTAATTGCGACAAACATAAGCGACACTGGCTTCGGACTCTTTGTTTTGTTCTTGTTATGGATTAACTTTTTGCTATTCAATACCAGGCTAAGGGAAAAAATAAGCATTTCAAGAATTAATCTTCCAAAACCCATAGTCAGCACAATAATGGGATTGTTATTGCTGGGCCTTGTCCTGCTTATTTTTGACAGCAGTTTCCTTGTTAATTCCATAAAGGATATTTTTGAAAGATTGCTATATCCATTCGGAAGGACAAGAGTGGGTTTAACAGTTGCCGAAAACAAAGTTCCTTATTTTGTTGAGGTTCTGCAGAATATGGGCTGGCTTTTGTGGCTGTTTATCATAGGAACTGCAGCCATCTTTTACGATGCAGTAAAAAAATTCAGCCTTAAACACAGGATAATTCTAAGCGGATTATTCACACTGTTCATCTTAGGATTTGTTTTCAGCAAATATTCCCCGTCAGGCATTCTAGACGGAGAAAGCTTTCTCTCAAAATTATTTTATATGGGAAGCTTGCTTATTTTTGCTGTTGCATTACTTCTGATAATCATCAAGGCCCATATAAAAAAGGATGAAAAAACCCTTCTTGATTTAAAGGAAATAAATTTTGAATATATCCTTCTGCTGGCTTTTGCATTCTGGGGAATTATTTCCATGAGAGGGGCAATAAGACTGCTATTTATAATATCACCAATTATACCCTTAATATCAGGATTTTTATTTGTAAGAACCATAGATTATGCAGGCAAAAATAAAGATAATGATTCAAAGAAATTGTTTTCCATGATTGCTGTTTTAATTTTAACAATAGTCATGATTGCCTCTTTCATCAGCTATTCAACAGGCACGGTTTACTCTGTCCAAAGCACTATTCCAGGCATATATGAGCAGCAATGGCAACAGGCAATGTCATGGGTAAGAGAAAATACTTTGCCAGGATC
>CAYVSB010000002.1:7048-16438 GCA_964452855.1 Candidatus Woesearchaeota archaeon | reverse complement strand
AAACAATACGATTGCAATTATTGAAAGAATCGTGAATGAAAGCCTGTTTGAGAAACCAATCCTTTTTAACAGCCCCTTTTTTACAAGCATTAATTTAATTGCATTCTATTATTTAAATATGTTTTGCTGATTAATTTCTTGGAAAAGACGCAGTAAAATAATAGAGGTAAAACCTTATTACAAAAAGAAATGCTGAAAGGAAAAACTAATTTTCTCAAGATTATTTTTTGAAAATCAAAATTTACAAAGAACAATTCAGGCTGGAAACTACTCCCATCCACCAATAGCCATCATCCACATCCCAAACCTCTCTGTCATCTGTAGAAAAGCCATAATAAACAGCTCCCTGCGTATATGCTGAAGAAGTCATGGAATTATAATTGTTAGTGCCTATGGCATAACAGGCAATTTTTCCTATTGATGTGCTGGCTGTACTTCCATTCAATAATGGCAAATCAACAACCCCGTTTGCACCATATAGCCCATTGGGAAATTTCACGCGAGGATTAGAACAAATGACTGTACTTCCACTAATCGTAAATCCTCCCTGGCAATAAACTCTCCCGTTTGCAAAATTTCCTCCTATTGAAGGAGTTGCCGTAGGAATTGTAATAGTCGCGCATGCCCAATAGCCCCCATTTTCAGTTGGAGCATGCTGATATTGAAGATATTGTCCCACAGCACATCCTGAAGGTGCCCCAATATCCTGGATTGTATGTCCAGGGTTGGCAATCTCTCCTGCATCAGATCCCCCAGATGTTCCAGGAGGAGCCACATAGGTAGCATAAACAACTGTTGCAAACAATACGATTGCAATTATTGAAAGAATCGTGAATGAAAGCCTGTTTGAGAAAGAAATTCTTTTCAACAACCCCTTTTTTACAACCATTAATTTAATTGCATTCTATTATTTAAATATGTTTTGCTAAGTTTCGTCATCTTATCTTCTCAAACAAAATTTCTGATTTTTTTATCTTCTTTATAACAAGGGGTTTCTTTATGTTTTCAAAATCAATTTCAAAGCCAAAAACTCCTGCAATTTTTTCACTGGTTTCAGGAATAAAAGGCCAAAGGAGTATTGCTATTGCTTTTATGCTGTCTGCCAGTTCGTAAAGGACTTTTTTATCTTTTGTTTCCCAGGGTTTTTTTGCCTGGACATATTCGTTGCACAAATCAACAAACGCAAAAATCTCATTCAAAACCTTGTCAAATTCATAATTTGTGAATAGTTCCTCTATTTTTTTAATATTAAGCTTTTTTAACAGGCTATCAGGAGTTTTCTCAATTCCATATTTATCCGCAAGAGCAGAAACCCTTGATACCAAATTTCCCAGCTTATCAGCAAGCTCATTGTTATGTCTGTCAATAAGAGCTTTCTCTGAAAAATCTCCATCATCTCCGAAAGGTGTTGCTCTCAGCAGGAAATACCTTGCAGAATCAGTTCCTGCAATTGATATCAGCTCATCAACATTTATCACTTTTCCCCTTGATTTTGAAATTTTTTCATTATCAAATGTCCACCAGCCGTGGGCAAAAATTTTATTTGGCAATTTGATTCCTGTTGAAAGAAGAAATGCCGGCCAGTAAACAGTATGAAACCATAGTATGTCTTTTCCTATTATGTGAACATCTGCAGGCCAGAATTTTTCTTTTCCTTTTTCCCTTGTTGCAGAATAATAGTTAAAAAGTGCATCAAACCAAACATAGCAAAAATGCTTTTTGTCAAACGGCAGGGGAATTCCCCAGTCAAAACTTGTTCTTGAAATGCTCAAATCAGAAAGACCTTCTTTTACGCGGTTGATGATTTCTTTTTTTCTGTTTTCAGGAGAGATAAAACCTGGATTTTTCTTGTACAACTCAAGCAACTTTTTCTGGTATTTTGAAAGCCTGAAAAAATAGCTTTCCTCCTTCAAAACTTCAATTTTTGTCTTATGTATCGGGCAACATCCATCTTCCAAATCTTTTTCAGTGTAGTAAGCCTCGCATGCTGTGCAGTACAATCCCTCATATTCTCCAAGATAAATATCTCCGTTGTCATATGCTCTTTGAAGCATGTCTGAAACAATCTTTTCATGTTCCTTATCAGTTGTCCTTATGAATTTGTCATAATCAATGTTAAGTTTTTTCCATGCATCCTTGAATTTGGGAATAAGGGAATCAACAAATTGCTTAGGTGTTTTTTTGTTTTTCTCAGCTGTAATTGCTATTTTTTTACCATGTTCGTCTGTTCCTGTAAGAAAAAAAACTTCCTCATCATTCAGCTTGTGCCATCTGGAAAGCACATCTGCCGCTATTGTTGTGTATGCATGCCCTATATGGGGGACATCGTTTGGGTAATAGATGGGCGTTGTAACATAAAATTTCTTTGCCATGTCTATAGCTATTCCCAAATATATTTAAAACTAACTAATAGCCCCAATAAAAAGACTTTTAAACAAAAGCCCCCTTTAATTAAAATGTTCGGAAAAAGACCATGCTCAAGTTGCAGCAAAAAATTTGAAGGAAAGTACAGCTTCTGCCCTTATTGCGGAAATCCTGTTGGAAAAAAAGCAGAGGAGTATGGAATGCTTGGAACAGATGACATCATGCAGCAGAATCCAGGGTTGTTTGACAGCTTTTTCTCTGGAATGGGAAATGGAGTACTTAACAAGATGCTTGGGAATACCATGAAGATGCTTGAAAAAGAGTTGGAAAAAGAAATGAAAAACCAGAAAAAAGAAGTGGCAGGGGAAGAAGTTAATTCTCCTCAAAGAACCAATTTTGAGATAATAATAAACGGAAAAAGAGTTGATCCTAATAGTATAAGATTTTCCCAAAAGATTATTCCTACTCACGGAAAAGTCCAAAAAGCGGAAAAAACAGGGAAAAAATCAGCCTCAATGTCTGTTGAAAGCATGAAAAAAATGTCAAAAATGCCTAGGCAGGAACCCTCAACAAGCATAAGAAGGCTTTCAAACAAAGTTATTTACGAGATTGAAATACCAGGGGTTAAGTCAATAGGGGACATTTCAATAACAAAGCTTGAGAATAGCATAGAAGTAAAAGCGCTTGCAAAAGACAAGGCATATTCAAAGCTCATCCCGATAAACCTTCCAATCCTTAACTATGAGCTAAGTGATGGAAAGCTTACCCTTGAGCTGGATGCAAAAAATTGAAAATTTAGAAAATTTTATAAGTAATAAGAGCATTACTTTGATATGAAATTTCCTTCCAAAATTTCTGAAGAACTTGCTGAAGAAATAGGATGGCATATTGGCGATGGAAGTATGAATTTTTATAATAACAGGAAGAAATTAACAGGGCTTTACCAGCTTAGAGGACATATTGAGGATGACAAAGAGCATTATATGAAAAGGATTAAGCCCTTATTTGAAGGATTGTTTGATGTTAATCTAAGCATAAGAGAAATGCCCTCTACAAGAGTTGTGGGTTTTCAAATATGGAATACTGATTTGGTCAATTTTAAAAGAAAATTGGGTTTACCTCTGGGAAATAAAGGAGAAATCTCAATTCCACAATCATTATTGAAAAAAGGTTGTTTAAAAAAATCTGTTATAAGGGGGATTTTTGACACAGATGGAGGGATTTATTTGGAAAGGAAAAATCATAAGCTATATCCCCGAGCATATATAACTACAACCTCTTTCAGATTGTCTGAACAATTATTGAAATTATTTGAAGAAATGAACCTAAGAGCTACTAGACATTCTCAACTGTATAAAAGCATTTTCAATAGAAAAAGAAGCTATATAATCACAATTAGGGGAGAGGAAATGTTTCACAAATTTATGAAAGAAATCTCTCCAAAAAATCCGAAGCACATTGAGAAATATAAAAAGTTTTTAGAGTCACAAAACTTATAAATAGTTAACTTTTCTTGCCATTCAATGAGCCCGTAGCTCAGCCAGGTAGAGCACAACTCTGATAAGGTTGGGGTCCTCAGTTCAAATCTGAGCGGGCTCATATCCATTCTGAAGGTTTGACTAATTGGTTTAAATGAAAGGGGAAGCTTATAAAAGAAACCGCAAGTTGTCTTTTATTCAAATCTGAGCAGGCTCATTTTATAATTTCTTTAGGAAAACAAAAAACCTCAAGCTTTAAAAACAGAATTTTTCTACATAGATTATGGTTCAAAAAAAAGATGCAAAACCGGCAAAAGACAAGGCAAAGCCTTCTTCCGAAAAGGCAAAACCTCAGGAATCTCAGAAAGGCTTTTATCATTTCATAAAGCAAGCATGGAAAAAGCCTGACAAAACAATTCTCAGGGAAAGAATGATTGAATGGAGAAATTCTCCAAATTTCGCAAGGGTTGAAAAGCCATTGAGGCTCGACAAAGCAAGAGCTCTTGGATACAAGGCAAAAAACGGCTTTGTTGTTGTAAGGGCAAAACTTGTAAGGGGAGGCCACAAAAGACCAAGGCCTGTAAGAAAGAGAAGAAGCAAAAGGATGCACACAAGGAAAAATCTTACAATGAACTATAAGTGGATTGCTGAGCAAAGGGTTGCAAGGAAATATCCAAATCTTGAGGTTTTGAATTCATATCTTATCGGAAAAGATGGCGTTCATTATTTCTTTGAGGTAATCTGCGTTGACCCCGAGGTTCCTGAAATAAAAAGCGACAAAAATCTTGCCTGGATTACCAGCGGTAAAAACAGGGGAAGAGTAATGAGAGGTCTAACCTCAAGCGGAAAGAAGGCGCGTGGCCTAAGAAATGCATCGCCAATGGCAGAGAGATAATTCTGAAAGGAAGCGTGTATTAAATAACAATAATTCTTAAAAAGAAGATTCTGATAAACTTTAAATGACATTAGAAAATAAAACCAAATATTATTCCAGTATGAGTAAAGAAGAATTAATAGGCTATTGTGATGAACATTGCAGGACACCGCGGGCATTATTCCCAAGAGCAATGATTGCACAAATGGTGGAATATGCAGGCAGACCAGATGGATATTCCACTCCTGAAGAATTCCTAGAGGGTATAGAGTGGTATTCCTGGCATGACGAAATGGAAAAGCTGGTAAAATTGGCAAGGGAAAATAAAAATTAACTTTATATACAAACTTTTTTAAAATCCTTCATCCATTAATTTTCATGGCATTCACACTTCCATCTCTTCCATATGCATACAATGCTCTTGAACCTTTCATAGATGAGCAGACAATGCGGATTCATCATACAAAGCATCACCAGGCATACATAGACAAGCTCAACGCAACTCTTGAAAAATTTCCTGAATTACAAAAGAAATCTGCTGAAGAATTAATAAAAAATTTGAATTCTATTGATGAAAGCATAAGAACAGCAGTAAGAAACCACGGAGGAGGTCATGTAAATCATTCATTTTTCTGGCAAATCCTCAAAAAAGGAACAACTCCAAAAGCTGAAATTCTTAAGGCTGTAAACCAGCAGTTCAAAAGCATTGACAACTTTAAGGTTCAATTCAAGGATGCCTGCCTGACTCTTTTCGGCTCAGGCTGGGTTTGGTTAGCCATTAATCCTAAAACAAAAAAACTTGAGATAATCAAAACATCCAACCAGGACAATCCAATCTCAGAGGGCAAAATTCCTGTTCTTGGAATTGATGTATGGGAACATGCATACTATCTAAAATACCAGAACAAAAGAGCTGATTATGTTGATGCTTTCTGGAATGTTCTTGACTGGGAAAAAGCCAATGAAAACTATGTTTCTGCCATATCATCTGCTTAAGGGCTAAGTTTTAAAAGTTGCAATATCTTTGTTATAAAGTAAAATGGCACTGAATTTTTTTTATGCGCTTGGAATAATCGGGCTGCTGCTCATAACATCCGGTGTTTTGATAAAAAACAAAGACCGAAAAAAACGGGATATTCTTTACATGCTCGGAGGACTTTCCCTGCTGTCATACAGCCTTTACATAAATGACACAGTTTTCATAATACTCCAGGTTGTTTACACTCTTTCAGTGGCTTATGACTTTTTCAGCCAATTCAAGGGCAAAAAAGAGGCAAAATGAAATATTCAAGGCTATGCGAACTCTATGAAGAGATTACCTCAACCCCAAAAAGGCTGGAAAAAATTTCCTTCCTGTCAAAGTTTTTCAGGAGTTTGCATGAATCAGACAAAGATGTTCTGTATCTTCTTTTAGGGGAGATAAGTCCTGACTATGACAGGGAAAAAACAGGCATAAGCAACCAGATTGTCATAAAAGCAATATCAAAAGCTTCAGGTGTTCCCGCAGAGAATGTTATCTCAGAATGGAAATCTCTGGGCGACTTGGGAAAAGTTTCAGAGAAACTGATGTCTAAAAAAAAGCAGTCAATGCTTTCCAATTCAGGAAGCCTGACAGTTGAAAAAGTTCTGGAAAACATGAGGAAGCTTCCCAAACTTGAGGGAAAAGGAACAGTTGACAAAAAGCTCTCGCTAATCACAGAAATGATGGCTGTTGCATCTCCAAAAGAGGCATTGTATCTTTCAAGAACCCTTATTGGAGATTTAAGAATAGGAATACAGGAAAGCACAATAAGGCAGGCATTTGCAGAGGCATTCTTCCCTGACAAAAAGAAAGAGGCAGAGCTGGAAATTCAGGGCGCAATAGACAAAAGCAATGATATAGTAATGGTCTTTGAGATGATAAAAAAAGGCAGCCTCAGCGGCCTGAAAAAAATAAGCCTGCAGATAGGAAAGCCGATAAAAGTCATGCTTGCACAAAAGGCAAAAAACATACACGAAGCATTTGAAGCTGTCGGAAAGCCTTGCGCTGTTGAATACAAGTATGATGGATTCCGTCTTCTTATCCATAAAAAAGGAAATGACGTGGTTCTCTTCACAAGAAGACTGGAAAATGTTACAAAACAATTTCCCGAAGTTATTGATTATGTAAAAAAATATGTTGACGGAGATTCATTTATTCTTGATTCAGAGGCGGTTGGTTTTGACAAAAAAACAAAAGAATACCAGCAGTTCCAGCACATCAGCCAGAGAATAAGAAGAAAATATGACATAGAAAAAATGCAGGAAGAACTTCCTGTGGAGGTCAATGTATTTGATATTATTTATTACAATGGAAATTCGCTTCTCAATGAGCCTTTTGAAAAAAGGACCTCAATTGTAAGAAAAATAATCAAAAGCCACCCCTACAAGATAATCCACGCAAAGCAGATAATAACCTCAAGCGAAGAGCAGGCAAAAAAATTCTACAAGGAAGCCCTTAAAGCAAACCAGGAAGGAGTTATGTTCAAGAACCTCCAGGCAATTTATCAGCCCGGAAGAAGAGTAGGACATATGCTGAAACTAAAGCCAGAAGAAAAAGATTTGGACTTGGTAATAACAGGCGCAGAGTACGGAACAGGAAAAAGGTCTGGTTGGATGTCAAGCTTCATACTTTCATGCAAGGGTGAAGGAAAAAATGAATTCCTTGAAATAGGAAAAGTAGGAACAGGTATAAAAGAACTGAAGCAGGAATCAGCAGAAGCAGGAATCAGCTTTAATGAACTGACTGAAAAACTCAAGCCATTAATCACAAAGGAAAAAGGAAAGTCTGTTGAAATAAAACCCAAGATAGTTGTCTCAGTAACATACCAGGAAATCCAGCGCTCCCCAACTTACAGCTCAGGCTTTGCATTGAGATTTCCAAGATTTACCGCAATGAGACCTGATAAAAGCCCGAGCGATGCAAATTCCCTTAAGGAAGTCCAGAAGGATTTCGCAAGCCAGAAAAGAAACTTCAGGTATGGGTGAGTTCATTTATGCCGAGAAACCATCTTATTGAATTTTTTTCGCAGACCATAAGAATTGGCCCATTTTGCATAGGCATTCCAGCCTTTGAAAATTTCAGACATTTTTTCCTTGCAAATCCAATCATTGGAAAATAGGTCTATTTTCTTCTCCATGTTTCTGATATTTCTTTTTCTTAATAGTTTATGATGATAAAAGTTCCTGAATCCGACAAAATCAATGCCTTCAGATAAGGGGATTATCCTTGATTTGTCCGGGTGCAGTTCTATTTTCAAATTTTTAATGAGAAAATCCTTTATCGCCCCCCCCCGATTAGCAGCTGCTCTCTGTCAGAATTCAACAAGACAAAATCATCTACATATCTTATGTAATGCTTGGCTTTTAGCTTATGCTTTACAAACCAGTCTAGTTCATCAAGATAAACATTCGCGAAAAACTGGCTGGTCAGGTTTCCCAGAGGCATTCCTTTTCCGGGGGGATTATCAGACACATTATTATCCAAAATTCTTTCAATGAGCCAGATTACTTTCTCATCCTTTATTTTTCTCCGAATTATGTTCAGGAGAATTTCATGGTCAATTCCTTGAAAATAATGTTTTATATCTGCTTTGAAGCAATAAGCTTCTTTTTTCAGATTATTAGTTACTTTTCTCTTGAATAGCTCAAATCTTTTCAGGGCAAACAAGCTTCCCTTACCTTTCCTATTTGCGCATGAATCATAAATAAACCTCTTGTCAAAAATGGGCTCAATAATCCTAACTAAAGCGTGATGAATAATCCTGTCTCTAAAATCAGATTTTGATATTTTTCTTGTCTTTGGGTCTCGCAAAATGAAGGTTATCAAAGGTTTTGGCTTATAATATTGATGCTTCAATTCATAATGCAATAATTTTAAATTATTTGCCAAATCTCTCTCAAATTCAATAAGATACTTCTTTTTCGTCTTGCCTTTTCTTGCCTCTTTCCAGGCAAGAATCAAATTCTTCATTGCGTAAACTTTAGGATAAAGATTGCCGGTTTCCATATGAATATAAAAATCCTGAGGAGATGAACTATTCCGAGGTCAGAATTCCTGTTGGAAGGATTCCTGTTGCAGTTCAGGTTAGCCCTGTCAGAGTTGGCATTGAACCTAGCGACTTGTTAGCCAGTTTTATCAATTCAAAACCTTTAAGGTTTTTCACTGAAGTTTCACGTGTGAAACCTCTGTATTTTATGACTTAAAATAAATCTAAATGATGTGCTGATAATCTGGCGTGTAGTCCATCTTATTTCTCCTTTGGCGAATTCTTTTCAGATGCTCATGCTGAAAACATTCTGGGAGAAATATTCTCAGGACAACTGAGTAAACAGATCACAATTTAAAAATTTTGCGGGAAATAGTGCCAAGCCGTGTCAAATATTGCAGGCGAGCCAATTCTTATTTTCCTTCAGCAACCCCAAAAACCCCGAGGCCAGAATACCTGCCGGAAGGACCCCCGTCGCAGTCCAGGACAGCCCTGCCAGAGCCGGCAACGAACCTAGCGACTCTCTCAGATATTGGCGACCAAAAGTAAATATTTTCTCCTTGTTTATATTCACTCTTTAATTCTTTTGTTGGAAGTCCTTGTGAATTTAGTTTATTAAAATCAGCATAACAATCTTTCATAATACATTTTTCAAGAGATTCTATTT
>CAYVSB010000002.1:0-7038 GCA_964452855.1 Candidatus Woesearchaeota archaeon | reverse complement strand
ACCGCCTACATCTTTGAAGGTTTTATGCTCGGACATTATTTCAAGTCCGTTGGCACTCTTCTTGAACATTGCATCAAGCCATGTCCACGCGCCTTTTTGATTTCCATAAGCGGCAATGTGGTCTTTTGTCAAGTGAAGATAAATGTCCTCAACTTCTTTTTCATCAATAGGATTTCCTGCCGCGTCAAATAATGGTTTTTTGCCTTGGCTTTTGTAGGAGTCAATAACATTCTGAAAATGAGTCATGAATTCAGGAATAGTTGGCATGTAAATCCCGTTTTGATGAAGCTTGAAATGAGTATCCTGCCAATTCATATCATTGTATCCTGGAAGCTCAAATTTTGAGATTATTTTGTTAAGCTGGGAAATTTGAAGATAATCTCTGGGGTTTATGTCTTTATTTGAGAATTCAAATGGCTGAACAGAACCCGAAGCTGTTCCTTTTGCAGGTTCCTGACTCTTCTCTTTTGCCAGAACTCTTTCCATTGCTCCTGCTACCTGAACTCCCATGAATGTTTCAGGAATTGTTATTTTTGGCTTGTTTGTCATTTTATTGGTGGGTAAATCTATTATAACAGTCTTTAGTTGTCTTAATCATAAGTCTTGAAAGGTCTTTTCCTGAATTGACATAAAAGACAGGAATATTCCAGGACTCCAAGTCATGGGTAAACCCTGTTGCGGGTCCTATCTGTATGTGCGCAAAATAATTGTTTCCTGCAAGTGTTTTGAATTCTTCCCTTTCGCTGTTCCAGTTATGTATTTCTCCATCAGAAAGGGAAAGGACAAAGCTTTCCCTGCCTCTCAAGACCTCTGTCAGGGATTTTGCATCTATTTTTGTTGAATCTCCCCAGTCAGGGGACAAAGCTTTTTTTCTTACATCAGCTGAATTGTAAAAGTCGCCTTCGGCATATTTCGTGTTGGAAGAAAAGAGAGAAATTCCGTGCTTTATATACTGTGCAACTCCCTGACGCTGCAAAAAGTTTTCTATTCCATAGTAGCCTAGCAACGCATAGTGATATTTGCTGTTGTCACCCCAGGGAATAAATGAGGTGCTTCCTACATTGTCTGAATTATCGGGCGATTGTTTCATGCTTCCAGAGTTGTCAAGAACAATCATCTTAAAATCAGGGAAACTTTTTCTCTGGATTTTTGATTTTGAAGTTATTGTCAATGGCTGGTTCGCATGCCCAAATCTAATTCCCTGGTCTGTCAGGAATATTTTTGAGGTTTTCATCCTTGAAACATCATCCTTTTCTTCGTCAAAAGGTCTATAATTCAAAGGTGCAATCTGCAATCCCTGTTCCCTTGTCATTGCTTCAACTTCAACAGGGATGTCTCTTGCAAGCCTTTTGTAAAGAGAATCAAGCTGTTCAAAGCTTGTCAAATTAGATGATTGCCCTTCTTTGTTTGAATATCTTCCATGAGCAATTTCTTCTTTTCCCTCGCTTGTTCCTGTTTTTTGCTCAATCCCGTTTCCAGAAGGACTTTGGCTTTTCTGCCCTTCTCCTTCTTGGCTTTCAGAATCCCGTGAAAAAGCAGAAAGTCTTTCATTAGGAGCTTCATCAAGCAAATTTGCAAGGTTCTTTGCAAATTTCTCAGCCATTGTCTTCCAGGAATTTTTCCTGAATAAATATGAAGTATCCAAAGTATTTTCCTTAAGCTTCAGTTCATGAACTGTTTTTCTCACAGACTCGTCAATTTGCGATTCGTTTGAATAATGTCTTTTAAGCAGGGCTTTGTCTTTGTTATCCCCAAAAAGATGCATATTAAGCTTTACAAAGGCTTCGTAAAAGGGAGTGTAATGACTTTTTCCCTGCTCTTTACATTTTATTCCTTCCCAATCCCAAAATAAGACCTGACCGGAAAAATCCCCATTGAATTCCTTGCATCTCGGGTTTATGATTACATCTTCAAAGGCATTTGCCACATACCCAGCAAGACTTTGTTTATTTTGAGGTAACCCTTTTTTTACAGCCTCCAGTATCTTGTCATGCCAGTAAACATTATAAGGGCATCCTCTCTCAGAATCCACAGGAAGCTCCCAGTGCGCAGGTTCATGAAGTCCCCCCACATGCATGACTAAGGTTTCCAGTCCGTCTTCAATTTTTTTTGACCTTGCATAAGCTTTTTGCCTATTGTCCTGTAAAGGATTCCATGCTTTTTTCAAGGAAATTTTTATCCCCCAATTCTGGGGGGAAATTGATGCGGAAACATAATTCTCTGTTTTGTCAAACTCTTCAACTTCAACTGTTCCGCCAACTAACCCTACCTTATTTTTCTGCTCATGTAATTTTTGTCTTAATTTTTGAATTGTCATTTTATTTTATTTTCTCCTTATGTTTTCTGGCGAGCTTTGCCTCTGGCATCAACATCAGCAACCCCAAAAACCCCGAGGACAGAATCCCTGTAGGAAGGATACCAGTCGCAGAGCAGGACAGCCCTGACAGAGTCGGCACCGAACCCAGCGACTTGTCCATCCCTTGGATGCCAATAATATAAATCCCCTTTGCTTATTTTTTTGGAAGGAAGTCCCTGGTTTGCCACACTTTTTCCAGAAACCCAATCCCCAAGATTTATTCCAGGAGTTTTATCATCCATAAGGCAGTCTTCAAGCTTTTCTGATTTTGCTTTATTATGTGTTAGAATATATAACACCTCATCTTTTTTCTCAAAATAAGCGTCAATCCAGTTTGCTCTCCCTGGACTTCTTACTTCAGTTATTTCATTGTATAATTCTTGGTGCTCCTGCTCCTGTGAATTATTCAAGTAATGGAGGGTTTTCCTGAATTCCTCCATTGTGGGCATTCTTAATCCATCTGATTTCAGCAAGTCATGGGTTTCATTCCAATCCTTGCCAAGATGAGCTCTTTGGTTTGCAAAATAAATTCCTGCCGATGGAATGTAAATCATTCCTTCTTTTGAAGGGGAGTATGAAGGAATATTTGCAGGTTCCTGACTCTTCTCTTTTGCCAGAACTCTTTCCATTGCTCCTGCTACCTGAACTCCCATGAATGTTTCAGGAATTGTTATTTTTGGTTTAGTTGTCATTTTATATCCCCCTATTGTGATTAATTATTGACTCCAAGGTATCCTTCATAAAAGTCCATCTTCCTGTAAATTTCTTAAGAATTTTCTCGTCTTTTTCGCCTTTTGATGCCATTTCCAAGCCAGCAGCAATATTATCATTCTGCCCGTTAAACTGCGTTCTTGTAGTTGAGATAAGAGCATCCATTGCATCGTAATGATTTCCCTTATACTTGTTCTGGACATCTGCCTCATTAAGAACTCCTGAATAAGTGGATACCATCTTATATGCCTGCATCATTGATTCAAAAGCTCCTGGATTTCCGCCTTTTTCTCTTGCAATTTTATCAAGTGCCTGAGAAAGCCTTACTGTTGATTTTGCCGCTCTTGTTGAAACAGGCAATACAAGCCCTACATCACTTCCTTGCTCATGCTGTTCAAGTTGTGTTGGCCATGCGTCTTTCATTGCTCTCTTTGAGCCTTTTTCAGAATAATCCAGACCATGAACAAGGTAGTTGGCAATAATCATCTTCTCAAGAGGTATCTGAGAAGCCGCAATTTCTTTATGCTCCGATATAATTTGTTTTGACTTGTCTTCTCCTTGGGAATTAAATTCAACCCTTGGATTTGTATTTCCTGCAAGGATTTCAAGTGTGTCTGAAGGCTTTGGATGAAAATAATCAACATCAACGATAACATGCATCCTGTCTCTTAGGGCTCTTCCAAGTTCGTTGGCGGATTCCGTGAATCTCTGCCCTATGTTTCCTGTGGCTATCCCAACGCTATAGCCGTTTCCAATAGGATATGCAACACCATTAATTTCTATGTACCCATCAAATAAATTAAAGAGCTGTGCTCTCACTGCAGGAACGCAGTTTGGAAGCTCATCAACAATAGTCAAATGATTATCAATTTTAGAGGTTACTTCCTTTAATTCCTGGCTGGACTTTGCAGTTTTAAGCTTTCCAAGATTAATTTGCTGAAACAACTCTCTTACATCCATATCGTTTCTTCCAAGAACAAAGGTATTTTTTCCAGGAAAATAGCCCATTGCGTCCCTTGCCAGCTGGGTTTTTCCAGAACCAGTGTCTCCCTGCAAAAACAAATTAAGTCCGCCGATTAAGCAGGCATCAGCTATGTCTGCCATATACAATGGCGTGCCTCCGAGATTTGCCACTTCTGTGGAATTTTTATAGACTTTGTTCATTTTTCTTTTCCTTCATCAATTTATTTAAGCTGAACTCAACTGCGTGAGAAAGATTTCTGAACAGGCCTTCAGCTATTACTTTCTCTATCATTTTTCTTGTCTTCTCGTCAATTGTTACGGAAATTTTTTGTTTCATCTTATTTTATACTACCCTATGGCAGTTTATGATAAAAGGTCGTAGAATACACGCTATTTAAATCTTTCTATTTTGAAACTACTTTAAAAAGGTAACAGAAAGGTGGTTTGGGCAATTAGTAATAATCAACAAAAGTTCCTTTCTCATCCAATTCTTTCCCTTTATGCCTGATAACGCCCATAAAATACCTTGAATCTTTTAGCCACTCATAAATTTTAGAGTCTCCAGAGTTTTTTGGCAATCCAGGAATATCTTTCTCAGCAACCCAAAGGGGAACTCCTTCATCACACTCCTCCTTCAAAATCCCGCTATAATTTTTAGATTCAAAAAGATATACCAAAAAATCCTGCGGATTTTTCCAGTTGTCAAAAGTTCTCCCATTATTATCAAAGAGAATTACTCCCTTTAATTTTGGGCTGATTAAGGTCAATCCTGTTTCTTGGCTTGGTTCCCTTAATGAAGCTTCCAGTCTGCCTAAAGGATTGCCTCCTTTTTCATATTCTTCCAATTTTCCTCCAGAAAGCGTATATAATCCTGAATTAGGGTCATTTTCCCTAACATATTTTTTAATCATCAATACTTTTTCATCCACAGCAAGGTAGGACATTACCCCATATATCATAATTCCAAACAAAAACAACAATTAATAAGCATTTGTATAATTAGCAATAATTATTTTTTCTCCTCAGTCCGTTTATAAAGCTTTATAAATGCCTTTTTTCTGTATTTATAAGCGCAAATGAATTCAAAATCAATATTATTTAACCTGAACCCTGCGGAGGCAATTAAAAGGTTCAGTTTGGATGCTGGATTCATAAAAACCCGCAGGAGGTTTTTATAATGACAGATAAAAGCAACTACAAAATACAGAACATTGTTGCAACAACTTCTCTTGAAAAACCTGTCCCATTGACAAAGCTTGCAAGAACACAACCTAACACAGAATATAACCCGGAGACTTTTCCAGGCCTGGTTCTAAGAATCAAGGAGCCAAAGTCAGCTGTCCTTGTATTCAGCTCGGGCAACCTTGTCTGCACAGGAACAAAATCAATACAGCAGGTAAAGCAGGTAATCCAGGCAGTTATAAAGCAGCTAAGGAAAATAAATGTCAATGTAACTGCCAAGCCAAAAATTACTGTTCAGAACATAGTTGCCTCAGGAACAATAAATCTCAAGCTTAATCTTAATTTTCTTGCTTTGGAAATGGAAAACACAGAATACGAACCAGAACAATTTCCTGGCTTGGTTTACAAGCTTGGAGAGCCAAATGCGACTTTCTTATTGTTCAGCAACGGCAAGCTTGTCTGCACAGGAACAAAGAACAAGCAGCAGCTTGAATTCTCCATGGTTCAGCTTCTGAAAAACGTGAAGGCTGTTTTGAAGAATTATGAGAAGTGATACTCTCACTCGCTCCGCTCGTTCGTAATTAAATTAATCTGTTAACAATAAAACCACATAGATTTTATATTAACATTTTTATATCAATTAGTGAGTGGCTTTGGAGCGAACATAAATCTTAAATATATGGCTTCTGCTTTTCACCCCTTTAGAATAATCCCTAATTCTAAAAAACATCAATGAGTTACAATAAAGTATAAAAACAGCTTGCTTATTCCAAATATACCCTAAAATGGACGGAACAGAGGAGCAAATTTCTAAATCTAAAAATGAGGAATTGATGATTGAAGCCAAGGGCTTCTTTGATTTCTACAGAAAAGAACTTGGCGAGTCTCTAAGAAAAGGAAAAAGTGCAATCTTTATTGATTTCATGAGGCTTCTTGAATATTCCAACCGGCTGGCAGAGCAGATCCTTGTTGATCCTGAAGAAAATCTCAGGATTTTGGAAATAGCAATTGAAGAATCTGGCTTGATAGATAATGCAAGAGTAAGGCTTTTGAACCTCAGCAAAAGCCAGGAGATAAAAGTAAGAAACATTCGTTCAAGAAATATAAATGAATTGATTGTCGTTGAGGGCATTATCAGACAGGCTTCTGACGTACGTCCACAAGTAGTTAATGCTAAATTCGAATGCCCCTCTTGTGGAACTGTTCTTTCTGTTCTTCAAATAGAAAAAAAATTTCGCGAGCCAACAAGATGTTCTTGCGGACGCAGAGGAGGATTCAAATTAATAAGCAAAGACTTGGTTGACACGCAAAGGCTTTTTATTGAAGAAGTTCCGGAATCTCTGACAGGGGGGGAAAAGCCAAAGAGGATGAATATTTTCCTTAAAGAAGATCTCGTTGAACCGTTAATGGAAGAAAAAACAACCCCTGGAAGCAGAGTCAAAGTAATAGGGACTCTAAAAGAAGTTCCTGTGCCTTTGCAATCCGGAGGCTTGTCGACAAGATTTGAGCTTGCCTTGGAGGCAAACAATGTAATTCCCCTTGAAGAAACATTTGAAGAGCTTAATATTAATGATGAAGATGAACGCCAAATTTTGGAACTTTCCCAGGACCCGAAAGTTTTTGAGAAGCTGACAAAAAGTATAATTCCCAGTGTGTGGGGCTATGATGAAATAAAACGCTGCCTCATATTGCAGCTTTTTGGTGGAGTTAAAAAAATTCATGCAGATGGGCAGAAAAGTCGAGGCGATTTTCATATTCTTTTGATAGGTGATCCGGGAGTAGCCAAAAGCGCCACCCTTGTATTCATGTCGGGAATTTCTCCAAAG
>CAYVSB010000001.1:2267-21175 GCA_964452855.1 Candidatus Woesearchaeota archaeon | reverse complement strand
TACAACTCCCAAAAGCAATGGCGCAAGGAATGTCATGTTGCTCTTCATGTCAGAGATTATTTCAGCCAGCATGTCCTTCAGTCTCTGGTTTATTTTTTGTATGTTCTTCACGTATTCAGAAATGCTCATAAGGCTTGATGCTGCAATCTTTAATCCTTTCTTCGCAGACTCTATCATTATCTTCATGCTCGTGGATATAAGCCCAGATGGATAATATTTTAGGGCTCCTCTGCTTTTGTCAAAGATTGCTCCTTCAACGCTCATTCCTCCCTGCCTTATGTTATAATTCACAATTCTGAAAAACTGCTCTGTCATCAGTCCTTTTGAAGATTCGGCAACTTTCCCAAATGCTATCTCAGGAGGAACTCCGTTTCCTATCCTGTTTCCAAGCTGGAAAAGCGAATTGTTGAATTCATCCTCAAGCTGATTTGTCTTCTCCCTTTCCTCCATCAAATCCTGTGTTTTTTCTTTGAATGCCATTGAAAAAAACAAGGCCCCTGAAATTGGAATAAGCATGCTCAGCAGCAAAGCTCCAACCCCAAAAGGCCCTGCCACTCCGTTAGAATCTGAAATAAATCCAAATACTTTGTCATCCCCCAAAAATCCTATCCCAAGCTGTGAAAAAGTGTAATCTTTTTGCAATCCAAGCATTTCAGGCAAAGGCGTAAAACCGAACAACAGAGGAATTATTCCCAAAATCAAAAGCGGAAGAACTATGAAAAATGCTTTGGCATAAGGTTTTCTTGACTTGTACTTGTAATAAAAAGGATTCCTTTCCAGCAGCGAGGTCTCTCCATGTCCTCCTGGTCTTAAGAGCATGACTTTATCTGTCAGGTAAAAAACCATAAATGGGATTATGAGGTTGAAAAGCAAAAAGATATGAACTGTTCTTACAATTCCTCCAAGCATTGCCGATGCAAGAGGGATAAGAACAACGCCCAATGTTGGAAGCACTACTCCAAGCATATAAACAGTATTCAGCGGGCTTCTTACATCATGCGTGAACTTAAGCATCTTGTCATAAACTCCGTCAAGAACCACCTGAAGGGATTTCTCAAGTATTGAAATTCTTCTTGTGTTATCTGGCTCATACAGGCTGCTTTCTATCAGATGAAATGATTCTATGAATTCTATGGAGTAATCTCTCCATGTTTCAAGGTAATTGTCAAGGCTTGCCTTTATGCTTGAAAACTTTCCAACTTCAACATCATAAAATACTTTCCTGAAATCAAGGGCAAGGGGATACTGCAAATGCGTTGCCGCAAAACCAACTGCCTTTTCCAGGTTTGGAGTATGCCTCATATAGACAACAATGTAAAGTATTGCCGGAACCATCTGGGAGCTGGCTTTCAGCCTCCACTTGTTTGCCAGCCTCGCAGGATATCCGTTTACAAAATAAAACAGGAATATTGAAAGTACAGACATCAGTATGAAAAATAGGAATGGAAATGATTCTGCTGTCCCGTTTATAAGAAGAACAGCAACTGATATCAACAACCCAAGAAAAAATACGCTGATGAAGGCCATCACGCTCAATGTCAGAGCCTGTTCTGGAGAAACCTCAAGATGTGCTATTTCCAATTGCCTTTTTATCTTGAGCCTGTCTTTCTCCGCGACATTCAGCTTGATTGTGTTTCCGAGTGTTTTGCACCATCTCTCATACCTTGAAAGCTCAGGTGCCATCTCTTCCTTAAAGCGGACATATTCCTGGCTGTAATTTCCCTTGGTAGGCGCAGCCCCGCTGTTTATCTGTCCCTCTATTCTGCTTGCGTATTTGTTGAGAATATCTTTTACATCAGCCATTGCCAGCCTCTCTTTTCATCAATAAGGAATGGTAAAATTAGTTAATAAATTTTGGCTTCGCAAAATTTATTCATCACGCTTTTCTCTTCTTCAATTCCTTATTTAACCAACTTTGCCATTCAGGGAAAACCCTGCTAGAAACAGGAAGCCCAACTTCTTTTCTTACAGAGTCGGAAATGCTGTGGAAAGCATGATTGGCAAGCGTGTTGAATTCTGATTCAAGAATTTTGAAGTCTTGCGTCCTTTCAGCGACATCCAGAATTTCCTTTTTGATTCTTGACCTCAAAACAATGTTGTCATAAATTGCATCCCAGTTTCCTGCCCATCCCTTCACATTTGAAGCTATATCCTTCACAACCTCGCTGTCACCATTTATCAAATCCTCTGTCGGCTCCAGCTCGTCCTTCTCAACATTGTATCTCATCAAATCTACAAATCCTTTTTCCAGAAGAGGGTCTGTTTTCCAGTGTTTCCTAACCTCTGAAATCTGCAAAAGCCTTTTCCATGAATGCAACCCGTCTGCTGTTTTTATGGGGTTTGCAACAGCTATGATGTCTGTCGCCTTGAAGCTGGTTGCAGGAACTTCAAGGTCATTGACAACTCTGTCAAAAACAGCATATGGGCTTGCGCCGTGAATTGTTCCTGCGACAACATTTGCCAAAGCTCCAATCCTCATTGCTTCATAAAGCGCCTTTGCCTCAACGCTCCTAACTTCCCCAATTATAAGAGAGCTGTCCCCAAGTCTCAGGCTTGTTCTTATTCCGTCATCTGCTGACATTTCTGTTGTTGTTTTCAGAAGCGCAGACCTTACTTTCATTCTTATTATGTCATAGCCTAATCCCCTCATTGACTCAACAGGAAGTTCAAGAGAATCTTCAATCACAATTACCCTGAACTTTGGAATTATTTCCAGCATCAGGCTCCCAAGCAAAGATGTTTTACCTGAGCTTCTTGTTCCTGCGACAAGCATTGTCCTTGCTCCATCTATCATAAAACTAAGAAGTCCAGCAGCAAAAGGATTAATCATCTTGTTCTGTATGAAAAGCGGCAAAGTCCATGGCTCTTCCCTGTGCCTTCTTATTGAATACAAAAGTCCATCCGGTGAAAGCGGCCTCTGCACAATCGCTATTCTTGCTCTTATCTTGTCAATTTCAAGCTGCGTGTCAAGTATAGGGTTTGCCTCATCCAAAGGTCTTCCTGAAATAATTCTGAATTTTGCAGCCCATGAATCAATGTCTTCCTGGCTTGGAAGAATGTTTGTAACGCATTCATCGTGCTCCTGATGCCTTATGAATATGGCAGTTAAGGGTATCGGCGCATTCAGGGAAATGTCCTGTATTTTTTTGTCCTGGAGCAAAACCTCTATAAGTCCAAAACCGATTGTATTCCTCACAAGTATTTTTGCAAGTTTGTTCAGCTCCGCAAAACTGATGGAAACATCTTGGCTTTGCGCAAGGTCCTGCAGCAAATCGCGAGAAACATTGAAGAAAACCTGCCTTGTTCTTTCAGTGTCTGTAAATTCCTCTGCTTTTGGCTGGTGCTCTATTAAAACACCTCTTGCAAGATTAAGAAGCATGTTATGGTCCTCAGGCAAGCTGTTTTCAGGAGGAACAACATGGTAAACAAGCTTTGGCTCGTTTTTCTTTTTCAGAATAGTCACAAAAGACCGGTCATACTCTTCCCCAAAAATTTCATACTGGTCAATTATCTCTGCATCTTCTGGAAGGTCAGATACCAGCCTCGTGAATGTAAAATTAGGTATGACATCTGCCTTGAAAATCTTGGAATATATTGCCCTTTCTCCAAATGCATAATTCTGGATATGTGGCATTGCAGCCTGCATAAGGGAAGTTTTTTCCAGAAGGGATAATATCTTCTCAGCAAGAAGAGTATAGCCAGAACTATCCATCTTTTGCCTTTCATTTTCTCCGATGTGGGAAACTTTGGACTGTATGAGCAGATTGTTTATCTGCCCGTAAGCAGCAATAGGATCCTGCCTGAGAAGATAAAGAAATGAGAACATCTCATTATATCTTTTTGAAAACAGCTGCTCAAAGCCAGGCCCTGTCAGTTTTTTTTGGGAAAGAACTTTTTCCTGCTTCAAAAGATAAACGTAAAGTTGTGCAATCTCAAGAAGCATTGTTGTTTCCCTGAGGTCATAGTTGTAGTTTTTCTGCTGCACAAAAACTATTCTTGAAACATTAGAGTTTTCAATAAGGCTGTCCATTGTTCTTCCCATGACTTCTGAGGAATCCTCCAGGCTCGGCACATATGGGGCGCCGAGATAGTTGACATAAAGTATGTCCTCACTTCCCTGCCTCTGAACCTCTGAGGAATAAAGCTTTGATCCTTCCCTAAAATTCATTTTTGAATTTTAATGGAAACCTTTGTTTACTTTAAATTGCATGCCTTTGGAAAGTCCATGCAGTTTAAAATATTTTGTGTGCAAACCAGTCGTTAATAGCAACAATTTTAAAGAACAATGTCCTTTTTTGCATATGGAAGAGGATGCTTACCAGCAGCAGGCGCAGGAATCTGCAGGCGCGCAGACAAAAATAAGGGATTTGGAGGAAAAGCATAGGATACTCAAGGACAGAACTCTTCTAATAGGACAGAACCTCATAGAGATGAAGGAAAATCTTGACAAAAAAATCCTGGAAATCAAGAAAGACATTGAAATGATGAAAAACAGCGTTGAACGACTTACTTCCTTCTTTGAAACAGTCTCGGAGGAAATGTCCGGTTTTGCAAGAAAAGAGGATTTGGAAATTCTTGCAAGGCAGGCAAGGATGTTTCAGCCTCTTGAGCTGGTGAGGAAAAAGGATTTAGAAAAGTTAAAAAACAGGTGATATATTGATGTTAATAAAAGAGGAAAAATATTTGATAAAATGAGTGTTTTGGAACAGGTTATTGACATGAGGGCAAGAGGAATGGTCGACCAGGAAGTAGCTTCAAGTCTGCAGGAACAGGGAATTTCACCAAGGGCAATAAATGATGCTCTCAATCAAGCAAACATAAAAAGTGCTGTCGGAACAGGAAATTTTGAAGGGGAAGAATCAGGCGAGGCTGTTCCAACTCCTATGGAAGGAATATACAAACCAAAGACAAGGGAGTCAGGGGATTATTATCCTGAAAGTTCAGGAGAGGAACAGCAGGAATATTCGTCTCAGCCGGCAACTTATCAGGAATTTTATCCTCAGCAAGAGGAATATTCTGGAGGGGCCGGAACAGATGCAGACACTATGATTGAAATTGCAGGGCAGGTTTTCAACGAAAAAATAAAAAAGATAAAACAGGCATTGGATGCTCTTGAGGAATTCAAGGCTGTTTACCTGGTAAAGGCTGACAGCATGTATGAACGATTAAAGCGCATTGAAAATTCATTTGACAGGCTTCAGATAGATATTCTTGACAGAGTCGGTTCCTACGGAAGAGGCATAGAAACTGTAAAAAAAGAATTGGAAATGGTTCAGGACAGCTTCGGAAAAATAGCAAACACAGCCATGGACAAGGCTGAAAGCAGAGAGGAACATTCACATACACACCATATCGTGCATCATAAGGCGCCGGCAACAGAACAGCATCCTTCAGCTCCGCAGCATCATGAACCCCCTGTTCACCATACACAACATAAAGTACACAAAAAGAGTTCTTCTAAATCAAAGAAAAAGAAATAATTTCTTACAAATAACAAAATTAAGGTCTATGGCTTAATGGAGGATAAAAAGGCGGAAGAGTTCTTGGTTTAGGTTTTGTGTTTGTGATGACTGCTATCGCAACAACCACAATCAATCCTAAAAATGCCCACGTAAATGTTTGTGAATCAAAAAAGTAAGAAAGATTATACCATGCAGATGAAACAGCAGATATCTGGAAGAGTATGACAAATATTGTTATGAACGCAGCTCCCAAGAACATATATTTTGTCCATGTTTGCTCCATGTCAATAAACAATCCAAGAACAACAAGAAGCCCAAGCATTACTGAAAGCGCAATTCCAACTCTGGGAAATATTTCTGAAAAGAAGATAGGAACAACATCAAACTGCAATGACAGAAGAGCAACGCATATTGCAACAACCACGGACACTCCTTTATTTTCTCCGAAAAGCTTCATGCTGCTGAGTGTCACAAAAACAAGCGCAAATATAAGGAGAAATGGAAGAACATAACTGAAAACTCCCTGCTGTTGCCAATAACTCAAAAGCTGCCCTACAGAACCCTGACCGAAAAAGGAATATGATGCCAAAAAGGCGAGTTGTTCAAGCATATAAGTATTTGCCCGATATTCTTTATAAAGATTTCTCTGGTTTTGCAGTTAGGGAAGTTTAATATTACTAAACATAATCTGCTATATTTCAATAAAAATATAATTTATATTATAGGCAGTTTTTGGCTTGGTTATTAGTATATTATTCAAAAGATTAATGGCTGTGTCCGCCAGATGAAGACCCGCTTGATTTCAGCACAGAGGCTATTGCTCCAACCACCACAATCACGAAAATTGCATTTGTCCAGAATTCCCTGCTCCATGTTGAATGGAACAAAAAGTTATATCCTGTTGTGAAAACATTAAGAGTTCCTGTTGCCCAGAATACAGCTATCACAACAGCGATAAATATCAACGCTCCTGCAATCCACTTTGCAGCAGGCTTGTCAAACTTTGGACTTTCTCCCATGACAAATCCCCACAAAAGAAGGAACACAAACACTATTACAAGTCCAACTGTAAGGAATAAAATAAGGTTTCCAACAACAACCTTTGGAAATATTGCCCCGACAAAAATAAGCCCTATAACAAATGCAACCATTGCATTGAGCTGCTTGTTATCAGAAGTCAGAACCTTGGTTTTCTCAAGCACTGCAAAGACTATGAAGAATGCAAGAAGAAATGGATAAACAAAATCAGTGAGAATCCAGTGTTGGAGTATTGTATCTACTGCCATTTTATGTAGTATGAAACAATCAGGCGTATTTAAATATTTTTATGCAGGATGGAATACTGGATATATGCAGAAGACGCTGATGAATTAATATTTAACAGATAAAAAATCTAACTTCAATAATTGACTTTTGAGGATTAATAACTCTGCTTCTTTCCTTCTATTTGGTTTTTACTTGATTTCTATGAATAATTAATAGTATATTTAAGGAAAGTTAGATGATAACAAAGAAAGAGTGTTTGGGATTATCCTGGATTTTTCGTTTGGAACAAGAATCTTACAGCATCTCTTCAGGAACTTCATCCATCAATGCTTCCTGGCTTGGAAGCGCTGACTTGTTGATTATGAAAACATCGCTTATTGCCTTTACAAACTGGTGCGGAATTATTACTCCTCTTGCCCCGCCTATCAGCGAAACAACTCCTCCTCCGACCTTTATTCTCCATCCCTCTATTTTATTCTCAAAGAGGTTTGCTTCCTCAACTTCTCCAAAGAAGTCTCCTGAATCAGTATAAACTTTTTTCCCCAGAACCTCTGATATTTTTTGAACTCGCATGATAAAATTTATTCGGGGTTGTTTAAATAGTTTTCTCTTTGAATGTATATATTTCAAAAAACCTGTAAAAAACACAAAAACCTTTATAACCAGAGAGTGTGTAAAAAGTATATGTTCGGCAAAGCGGAAATATTCACAATTCTGGCTGTCTCGCTCGTGATAGCATTTTCCATATCCTTATTAGATTCCTGGAATGCCTTTCTGTACGCACTTCTGGCTGTCTTTATAGTCATAATGATTAATGTGCTGGCAAAAAAAATCGCCGGATATTATCTGGAATCTGATGTGGAAATCTCTCTTTGGCATGTTAACAGGTCAGGCTTCAAACCAAATCAAAAATTCAAGAAACCTCTTGCGGCAGGAATTTTTCTTCCTTTGGTTTCAAGGCTTGTCTTTTATCCAATAGGCGTCTTTGTATGGATGGCCTCTCTTGTTTTTGATGTGAAGCCAAGAGGATACGGCGGGGCAAAAATCTACGGAACATATTCCTTCTCAGAAATAAATGAGGCGCACATTGGATGGATTGCAGCTGCAGGAATTTCCATAAACATTCTGTTTGCAGTAATCGGCTATCTTGTAGGTTTCTCTGACTTTGCAAAGATAAGCCTTTATTATGCATTCTTTAACATGCTTCCTCTTTCAGACCTTGACGGAAACAAGCTGTTTTTCGGAAGCATTGTCACATGGGTCTTCCTTGCAGCTCTTGTGCTTATAGGACTTGCAGGCGCTATTCTTATTTATTGATAATGAAAAATTTTAAGAAATAATCTTTGGAGCCAAATATTTTTATAATCCTCTCTTTTTCATTAACTTATGGATTTTCTAATAGGAATAGAACCAAGAGAGTATCAGACAGAAATTTTCAAAAAATGCGTGGAAAAAAACTGCCTTGTTGTTTTGTCAACAGGAATGGGAAAAACACTCATTGCACTTATGGTCGCAATAGAAAGAATGAAAAGATTTCCTGGACAAAAAGTGGTTTTTCTTGCGCCGACAAGACCGCTTGCAGAACAGCATCTAAAATACTTTGAAAAGCATCTTCCCGAGCTTTTTGCAGACATGCAGATTTTCACAGGAAAAATTCATGCTCCAGAAAGAAAGAAAATATGGAAAACCGCTGATATTATTTTTTCAACTCCGCAATGCATTGCAAATGACATTGAAAAAAGCCTTTACAACTTGGAAGAAGTCTGCCTGCTAATAGAAGATGAGGCACACAGATGCATGAAAAACTATGATTATAACATCGTGGCAAAAAGATACATGGAGCAATCCTCAGAGCCAAGAATTCTTGGGCTGACAGCCTCTCCTGGAAGCGAAAAGTCAAGGATAAAGGAAATATGCAGGAATTTGTTTATTGAGGAAGTTGAACTGAGAGGAAGGGAAAGCGAAGATGTAAAGCCGTATATGCAAAGCGTTGAATTTAGAAAAGAGATGGTTGACTTTCCAAAAGAATTTGAGGAAATAAGGGTTTCTCTTTCCGGCCTTTTCAATAGTTATGTAAATGAACTAAAGGAAAGAAAAGTCCTTTTTGCAATGCCTTCAAAATCAGTTTTGATAGGGCTTCAGAAAAAAATAATGGCTTCAATTGCAGGAGGAAACAGAAACTTCAATTATCTCCTTGCCTCTAGCGCCTGTGCCCAGGCAATAAAAGTGCAGCATGCGCTTGAGCTTTTGGAAACCCAAACTTTGAAAAGCTTCAGCAAATATCTCAAAAAACTGCTGGATGACGCCGAACAAAATAAAAGCAGGGGAGTGAAAAAACTCGTTTCCAAGCCTGAATTCACAATGGCATTCATAAGGTCAAAAAATCTTCTTGAGGGCAGCATTGAGCATCCGAAAATAAGCAGCCTCTCAATGCTCGTAAAGGAGGAAATTGGTATGAACAGCAAGGCAAAAATAATGGTCTTTACCCAATTCAGGGATACAGCGTCAATAGTTTCTGAGGAACTGAATAAAATTCCTGGAGTCATGTCTGAAATTTTTGTTGGGCAGACAAAAAAGATAGGCGCTGGTGAAGAAGGGGGAACTACAGGTTTAAACCAAAAAGAGCAGGGAAAGGTAATAAGCAGATTTTCCAGCGGAGAACTGAATGTAATATGCTCAACTTCAATAGGGGAAGAAGGTCTTGACATTCCGGAAGTAAGCACAGTCATCTTCTATGAGCCTATTCCTTCTGCAATAAGGGCTATACAAAGGGCAGGAAGAACAGCAAGACTTGCAAAGGGAAAAATTATTGTTTTAATCACAAAAAAAACAAGGGACGAGGCATTTTTCTATGTTTCAAAGGCAAGGGAAAAAAGCATGCATGAGGCAATAGATTCCATAAAACGTGATTTCAGCCTCGGCAAAAAGGAAAAGGAGTTCCAGGAAAAACTGACATGACACCTGGAAAAATTTTCAGCATTTTTCCTGAAAAAAAGCCTTTCAAAAAAGCTCCTGGAAAAATTCTACCGGAAATAATTGTTGATTACAGGGAAAAAAACAGCCTTGTTCCTGCAAGCCTTGTGAAGCTCGGGGCAGATATTGATTTTCAGGAATTAAAAGTAGGGGACTATATTGTCAGGAATGTTGTAATAGAAAGAAAAACTGTTTCTGATTTCCTTTCTTCCATGCTAAACAAAAGGCTCATCAGTCAGCTGGAAAACATGAAGCAGCATGAAAATTCCCTTTTGATTATTGAAGGCATTGAAGAGCAAGAATTATACAGCGAAGAAGCTGGCGAAGGAATACATCCCAATGCAATAAGGGGATTTCTCCTCTCAATATTGCTGAAGCACAAAATTCCAATAATATTCACTAAAAACTCAGAGGACACTGCCAGATATCTCCTTGTTATTTTAAAAAAAGAGGAACAGGAAACTCCCCTAAACAGCAAAAGAAAATCTCTTGACAGAAAAGAGCAGCTTCAGTTTATAATTGAGGGTTTTCCAGGCATAGGCCCTAAGAATGCAAAAAAGCTCCTTAAAAAATTCAAAACAATAAAGGGCATCGCAAATGCCTCCGAGGAAGAGATTGGGGAGATTGTTGGAAAAAAAGCAGAAAGAATATCTAAAATTATCAATGACAACTACTAAAGGTTTCTCCACTCTTCTGAATTGCTTCTTGAATTCAAGAAAATGCCGTATATATCAATAACCTTATTGTATAATTTCTCTTTGTCAGGAATTTTCCCGTTTTTCTTTATTTGATAACCTGGCTTGTATCCTTCCTTGTCAATAAGCATAAAAGTAAACGGCTTGTCAATAAAAAGAGTCCAATGGAAGGCATGATGAAGATGCTTTATTTTTCCCAGTGAAAGCCCTGTTTTGTTTGAGACTTCATTGAAAACAATTGAATCAAAGTTCTCAAGGCTGATTACTTCATGGGAGTTAACAGCCTCAACAGCAGAATCAATATAGCACTTAACAAACTCTTCAAGACAAAATTTGCCCATTAAAATACTTGAAAATATGCTGCGCTTATAAAAATTTGTGTGGCTGAATACTCGGGTATATTGAGCTGGCTTTTAACTATCTATTTAAAGGTTGAGGAATTTATTTTTCTATGCAAAGAAAGATAGTGGAAGATGAGATTGAACTGCAAGAAAGAAAATTATCTGAAATTCTTCTTAGTAAAATGAAAGAGCCAGAAAGGTCTGAGAATATAGTTAGAATAGCAAAGACTATAAAATCCCTACGGGAATTTCTCGCCGATTATCATTTTAGGGAGAGAGATTAATTAACCCATATTTGTTAAGGCTTTCAAATTTCAAAAGAGATAACGCTTTCTTTATTCAGGAACAAGGACAAACAGGCTGTAATTCTTGATGTCTGCCAACTCCTTTACATCGCTGAGCTTTACATTTCTTATATTTTCTTCCAGCTTGTAAAGATTGCCTGCATTTCCGTCAATTTCTTCCTGCAAAAGGTCATGAAGGCGGGCGTTTGATTTCTCGCCGGACACTTCATAATCCCCTATTATCTGCTCTTTTGCCGTGGCAAGTTCTTTTTCAGAAAGCTTTTTTGAAACTTTCTGGAATTCGGCAAGGATGAGACTCTTGACATTTTCAGCCTTGTCTTTTGACGTTCCGACATACACGAGATTATATGCAAATTTGTTTGTGATTGAAGAGTTTCCTTCCACAGCGTATGCAAGGTTTCTTTTTTCCCTTATTTCTGAAAATAATCTGGACGACATCCCCCCAGTCATTATTGTATTCAGGACATATGCGGCATGGCATCTTTTATCAGTAAGCAGCGGAACATGGAATGAAAAGACAAGGTTAACCTGGTCTATTCCCTTTCTTTTTTCCCAAACAGCATCGTTCTTTTTTGTAATTTTAGGAAAGAGGGATTTTCCGTCTCCTTTTTCCTTGCCGAAATTTTTCTCCGCAAATTTAACCAGCTCTGAAAAGTCAGCGTTTCCAACAACACCAAGAATAAGGTTGTTTGGCCTGTAAACTTCACTGAACCTTTTCATTATTTTTTCCCTGGTGATTGAATTCATTGTCTCATGAGTTCCGATAAGATCGCTTCCAAAAGGCTTTTCAAAAAGAAGGCTGTGAATTTGGTCAATTGCGTAAATATTTGGGGAATCTCTCCTCATTTTTATCTCCTCAAAAATAACCTTTCTTTCTTTCTCCAGTTCTTTCGGGTCAAAAACAGAATTTTTTATCATGTCTGTAAGAACATCCAGGGCAGTATCCAGATGCTTTGAAGGCATCTTGCACCAAAAGGCTGTGATATCATGGTCTGTGAATCCGTTTAATTCCCCTCCTTTCTGCTCTATTTCTGCTGCTATCTGCCTGGCTTTTCTTCTCTTTGTGCCCTTGTAAATCATATGCTCTATAAAATGGGATATTCCTTTTTCAGAGGCTGTTTCATTCATTCCCCCGCTTCTTACCCCGTATGCCACGCTAACAACAGGGAGGTCTCTTTTTTCCAAAAAGATAGTCATTCCATTGCCAAGAACTTTTCTGAAAAATTTGTTTGCCACCATCTGAAAAAATTGAAAGAGTATATAAATTTTGACAAAAAATTGATTTTATTTAAAGAAAATGAAATAAGTTGCAAGTCCTGCAAGGACAATCACTCCTGCAACAAGCACCCAAAGCCACCATCTTGATTTTTCTTCCTCAGGCATTCCAGATTGCATAGGCATCTGCGGATTTTCTCCTCCAGGGGGAGAAGGCATGGCAGGTTGCTGCATAGACTGCATATCTTCCATCTTAATGTATGTTAAAGAATAATATTGTTCCCTTTATATAAATTATTATTTTTCCCGGAAACACATATATCTTTCTCCTGCCTTTTCAAAATCATCAAGAATTTTGTAATTTTTCTCAAGGAAAGAAAGAAACCACATTCCTTGCTTCCTGAACCTTGTTCTTGTATGCATTGATTCTGTGGCAAAGCTCACGACAAAAAGCTCTGCTTTTTTTGATATTAAGGAAATAAGTTTTTTGCTGTAATTATTCTCCATTGCCTCAAGAGGATTTACAACCTTGAATAGAAAAACAACTCTTGGCTTTTCCTGCTCGTCAAAGATTTGAATTATATTCTCAAGATTGAATAGGCTTTCATGCAGCACAATTCCGTTTATTTTCTCTCTTTTAAAATAATCATTGGCAATATTAACAAGCTGACCGACAGATTCAACCCCGGTGTATTTTTTGACACTGATAAATTCCTTCATCATTTTTACGCTGAATCCATTGATGCCGCAGCCCAAATCAATAATATTCACTTTCTTTTCCTTGATGTGCGAGAAAATTCTTGAATAAATCTCCTTGTAGCTTTTTAGCCTTTCCCTTGTTGAAAGATGTTTCCTAAGCATCCATTCCTCTGCCTTGTTTTTAGGGGAAAGAAGCTTGCTGCTAAGGAACGAGGAAAATACCTTATGGAGCAGTTCGCGAGTCAGTCTCACTTTTTCCTCTTCACTTGTCTGTCTCTTCAAAAAATGAGAGACCGCGATTTCAATGTCCTTTTCAGGAAGTTGTGAAAACTCCCTTTTCTTTCTCACTTCCACAATTATCTCTTCCATTCCACTTTTAGCACTCATCATATTTTTAAAATCAGATATGCTTAAAAGATTATGGCATCCACAAACCAGTCTCCATTTTATATGAGGGCTGAAAAAAACTTCCTGAATGCTCAGACAAACGAGGAAAAGCTAAAATGGCTTGAGGAAATGATAAGGGAATGCCCAAAGCACAAATCTGCTGAAAAGATGCTTGCAAATTTAAAAACTAGGTATATCAAACTTAAGGCAAAAATAGAGCGGAGCAGCAAGGTTTCAAAAGGCACATCAAAAAAAGGGATTAAAAAAGAGGGTCTGCAGGCTGTCATTATTGGAAAAACAAATTCAGGAAAATCTTCTCTTCTTTCAAAGCTGACTAATGTAAGGGCAAGAATATCTGACAACTTGTTTGCAACAACTTACCCTTTGGTTGGAATGATGGATTATCTTGGTGTTCCAATCCAAGTGATAGAAATTCCTGCAATTGAATCTGAATATTATGACCGCGGTTTGGTGCATACTGCAGATTTGATAATTATTCTTGTTGAAAAAATAAGCGACATATCGGAAGTATCGGAAAAAGTAGGCAGGGTTTCAGGAAAAAGTCTTGTGGTTATGAACAAGATAGACTTGCTGGATGAAACAGAGAGGAGAAAAATAGAGGCAACCTTGAAAAGCAAAAAGATTAATTTTGTGATGATAAGTTCAAGAACAGGGGAAAATTTTGGACAGCTTAGGGAAAAAATGTTTTCGGAGTTTGGCAAGGTAAGAATTTATACAAAAGAGCCGGGAAAAGAACATTCAAAAATTCCTGTTGTTTTCAATCCAGGTGTTACAGTAAGGGATGTGGCTGAAAAAATATACAAGGGTTTCTCCAAGAAAATTGTTGAGACAAGGATATGGGGCCCTTCATCCAAATTTCCTGGGCAAAAAACAAGCCTCAGCCATCAGTTAAAAGATATGGATATTGTTGAATTCAAGGCGAGATGATTATTTGTATTTCTTTCTTATTGGTGCAATAATCTTCTCAAGATATTCTACAATTGTATTTTTCAGGTCCATAGGATGTATTTTTCCTGCAGAATAGGATTTTTCCAGTTCTTCATAATCTTTCAGTTTGAAATTCCCTCCGAATTTTTCAGGGCGTTTTATTTCAATTTTTTCAAATCTTGGAAAGATAATCAACTTTGCTATTTGAAGAATGGGATTTTCTTTTGTTTCTTTTTCAGGGCAGTAAGCTTTGTCAATTGTTTTCTTTATTTCCTCGTTGGTATCTGTAATGCTTATTCCGCTTCCGGGAACGGATTTTGACATTTTTTGCCCTGGCCCTTTAAGGGAAGTAATAAGAGGGGTATGAATTGCAATAAAATTATAGTCAAGAATCTTCGCCATGTCTTTTCCAATCATATGAACTTTTCTCTGCTCCAATCCCCCAAGGGCAACATCCACTTTCAGATGCTTTATGTCCGCAACTTGCATCAGAGGATACCATAGCTGCGAAATTGTGGCATTTTCAACGTCTCTTGCAATTTCCTGCATGCTTCTTAATCCTCGGTTAATGGTTGATTCCTGGGCTAATTTCATAACATCTATCTGATAATCTTTTGTAAACTGAAAATCACTCCCTAGAACCACTTTTGCCTTTATTCCTATGGCCTTTATGGTTTTTCTCCAGTTTTCAACTTCTTTCTTTATCTCTTCCTCACTTCCTTTTCTATTCAGGAGTGCATGAATGTCTGCCAGCAAGATAACAACTTCAAATCCTGCTTTCTCCAAATCCATCAGTTTGGTTATTGTGACAAAATGCCCTAAATGCATCGGCCCGTTTGGCTCATAGCCGCAGTAAACCCTGGGCTTCTTTTTTTTGCTGAGAAGGGCGTTTAAAGAATCCAGGCTGACAATCTCTTCTGTATTTCTCATTATCAGCTCTTTTTTCTCATCAATGTCCATGGAGAACCTAAATTCTTATTAATTTTAAATCTTTCTTAAAAAATGCTCTTTGAGTTGTTTCTTGCTCTTCTCATAGGAATTCTTGCAGGAGCTTTTGCAGGACTTGCTCCAGGGATACACATAAACCTTATCGGAGTTTCAATGGCCTCTGTCTTGCTTTTCCTCGGCTTGCAGATAGAACCAATTTATCTTGTGGTTTTCATTGTCTCAATGGCAATTTGCCAGACTTTCGTGGATTTCATCCCCTCTATTTTTCTCGGGGCTCCAGAAGACGGGACAGAGCTTTCTGTTTTACCAGGTCATCAGCTTCTGAAAAAAGGTCTTGGGTACCAGGCAGTTGCTCTTGCATGCTACGGGGGAATTGCTTCCATAGCGGTCCTGATGATATTTTCAATTCCATTATTTTTTGTCAATGGAGATTTTCTTGCGGGGGTTTATGATAAGATAACCAACTTTATACCTGGACTGCTGATTTTATCATCTTTTTATCTTATTTCACGGGAAAGAAAGAAAATTTCCGCTGTTCTTGTCTTTTTTCTCACAGGAATTCTCGGTTTGTGCGTCCTTAATATTTCATGGCTAAACCAGCCTCTTCTTCCTCTTCTCACAGGACTTTTCGGAGGCAGCGCAATGATACTGAGCATAAAGAACAAAACCAGGATTTTGCCTCAGAAAATTTCCATGCCTCGTGAAAAAATTATAAGGCCTCTGGTTGGCGCAGTAATTGCCTCTCCTTTATGCGGGTTTCTTCCAGGATTGGGAGGAGGTCAGGCTGCCATAATAGGAAACTCTATTTCAAAGACAAACAGCAGGGGCTTTTTGATTTTGGTGGGAGCCACAAACACGCTTGTAATGGGAATCTCATTTATTGCATTGTATCTTCTTTCTAAAACAAGAACAGGTGCAGCTGTATTCATTAAGGAAATTGTGGGCGTTTTAAGCAATGAGCTTCTTTTTATTATTCTTGTAGTTGTTTTAATCAGCGGCGTAATCTCTTACTTTCTCACCCTGAAACTTGCAGAAATTATTATCCTAAAAATACAAAAAATAAATTACTATTTCCTAAATGTGTTTATCCTTGTATTCTTGGCTATCCTTATTTTCTTCATTTCAGGATTTTTTGGTCTGGCTGTATTTATTATCTCAACTCTCACAGGAATTTATGCAATCAATTCAGGAGTAAGAAGAACAAACATGATGGGCTGCCTTATTATTCCGACAATAGTGCTTTATCTTTTCTAAAACCATTTCCCCAACGCTTCCTGTTTTTCTGCCTCGCGGCCGAAGATGCTTTCTATATATCTTTTCACAAGCTCAAGGCTTTGCTTTATGTAAGGGGAGAGATTATATTTCTGCGCAAGGTCAAGCGCAGGCTCAAGATATTTTCTTATTCCCCCCTCATGGATTGTAAAGATTATTTTTCCGCCGCAATTTTGGCAAACTCCCGTAAGAGGGGGCCTTCTCATTATCTCATTGCATGCCACACATCGGAATTCCTGCATTGAAAAGCTCCTTAAATTACCCTTGAGGTCCTTGAGGAAATGCCTTTCTATGACAAGTCTTGCAGTATCAGAGACATCAACAGATCTTATCTTTTCATCAAGCTCCATCTGATGTTTTACCTTGTCCTGCATTGTGGTAAGCATCTTGTAACTTGAGCATAAAACCCCTTCATTGAAGTTGGAGGTGTTGTGGGTGAACCCCATTCCCAAAAACGTATCTTTCTTTTCTTTCATTAAAGCTCTTAGGTCATTCACTTTTACCTCTGAGCTGTGCTTTCTCTGCTCTGCTTTTCTGTAAAGTTCAAGGGGATAACTCCATAATTTGATCATCAACTTCTCCCGCATCAATTCTTCCGTTCAGGACCAAAGGGCAGTCCTGTGTTCCGCCTCTGTGCTGTGGAAGAAATTCCCTTGAAAAATTAAGAAGAACATCTCCAAGAAGCATTATTGCAGCCTCGTCCCCGTCGCAGTCCCTTCTTATTGCCGCATGCATGTATGGACTTGCAAACAAACCAAGAACATTTGCAAAACCAATAATCCTGCACACAACCCCTGCACAATTGTGAGGGGCCATGCAAACACCCATGTGACCAATAAGATCCTCTCTTTTCTTGACATTATAAAAAGGACTTAATTTGTAAAAGTTTTTCAGAAGGTCATCTGTGAAATTGGCTATCTTTATGAAAACATGATCTGCTCTTTCATCATGAGGGGCCTGGCCGCTTGGAAGAAGTATGTCATGAGGCATCAGCTCTATAATCTGCTCATCATCAACAAGTTCGTTTCCGTCTATGTCCTTGTCATACCCCATTTCCCTGAGCTTCTCAACGCTTGTTGAAATCTCCACAGGCTTGAAGCAAACCAATGGAAGCTCTGTGACGTCAAACCTTATTGTCCCGTCTTTGTTTACATGAAGGTCATATTTGGCTCTTAGGATTCCCTTTGCAAGATTTTCTATTGATTTGTTAGATGATGACAATCCGCGAACTCCTTTTACAAGAGCAGGAACATTTTCTCTTTTCAATCCTGCCATTTGAACAGCCTTTTGAAAATAATGAGCAGAATCTATTGAAGTTGAAAAATACTGGTTGTTTTGATCAGGGTGATCCTGGCATTTTACAAATGATTTCTTTTTGCATCCGAAGCAATAATACATTTTTTTAGTGGCTTCCCCGCAATCCTCGCAGGAAGGGTAGATTTTTTCTTGGTTGCATTTTTCGCAGAACCTCAATGGAAAACTGCTGCTTATCTTTCCCGCCTCGCATGCTGCCTGGATGCTTCTCAGTCTGCCGCCCTCTGAGCCTACAGGGAAAAGTGCATTCGGGCTTCCGATAAGTTTCCTCAGTTTTGCTTTTTCAGTGCTTCCCATTCTTGTTCCGATAAAGTCTCCTGCCTTGTCCTTTATCCTGAACTCTGAGAATGAATTTACTATTTCAAGGACAGAAAGCTCTCTTTCCATTTTTTCCTCATCTATTATTCCGTCAGGGAAACTTCCCTCAGTGTCAAGAATCCCGTGGTAAATTCCAAGATTCACGAGAAGATCCTTGCTCAATTCCCTTGAAATTATCACATCTTCTGTGACAACCTCATGCTCAATTCCCAAAAGCTCAAGTGCCCGCTTTCCTCTTTTGAATTTTTCCTGGTCTTTTTTCCTATACGGAAGTATTAGCTTTCCTGCAATCCTTGAGCTTCTTATCCAGCTTACCAATCCAAAAAGCTCATCATGTGATATTTCAGTCCAGTAAAAGATATGTGAAGGATGAAGCGGAATATCATAGTTTCTGCTTATTTCCATTGCCTGCTCAAGACCCACATTCATCCTGTCAATGTCCTTCTCAGCCTCAGGCGATTTTTCCTTCAGCTCAAGAGCCCACCATTCCTCAACATACCCTGGCTTTATCAGGACAGAGTTTCTGTTTGCAACATCACTGAATGGAAAAAGCATGTCCCCAAGATAGATTATTTCCTCTATTTCCGCATAAAGCTTCTTTGCCTCTGTCATAGTCTTTATCTTTCTGACACTTCCATTTGCAAACTTAACTATTGGTCCTTCTATTGTGTCACAACTTGTTGCAACACCGCCTTTTGTTGGTCTTTCTATTTTCAATTGTGTTCCTGTCGCAATAAAATTGTCTGTGACAGCCCTTGTTGCCGG
>CAYVSB010000001.1:958-2257 GCA_964452855.1 Candidatus Woesearchaeota archaeon | reverse complement strand
CCGGATGAAGAGAAAAGGCGCTGAATCCCGAAACTCTTCCTCTTCCATACCTGAATCTAAAGCCTCCTGATTTTGACGGATGCCCGAACACAGGTCTTCCTGCAACAAGATCTTTGATGTATGTCGGAGAATCATCTGTTGCTCCTTTTTCCCTTTTTTCATGCAGTTCAAGATAGCCGTCAAGAAAATCCCAGTCAGTAAGCTTGAATCCTTTTTCCCTTAGGCCTTTTATGTATCTCTTTATTTTTGGAGCTTTCTGCGCAATTCCCTCTCCAAATACAAGACACATTCCGCTTCTCAGATAATTTGTGTCTATTCTCTCAAGGTTTTTGAAATTTGACACTTCAAGCTCCTCTGATTTCTCTCCTGTTATCTGCACAGGAATGTTTTTTGCAAGAAAAAGTATTTCTGCTTCTGTCGGCATATACTGCAGATTTGTTATCCTCTCATGATAATCAGTGAGTTCAGAAACATATCTTTTCATCTCATCTTCAGTAGGGTCATACTTTGCAAACCCAAATATTTCCCTCAGGTGATCTATTATCACAAGAGAAAATGCAGCCCCTGTTCCTCCTGCGCTTCTGACAGGTCCTGAAAAATAAGGGGCAAAGTAATCTTTTCCATCCCTTGTTTTCATTATTTTTATTCCAGTAAATCCTTCTATGGGGCTTGACACAACACCAAGAGTATTGTATGCAAAACCTACCCTTATTCCCGCCTCTATTGCCTGCAAGAGTGTTTCAAACTGGCAGAATTTCTGCTTTGCAACTTCTTCGGCAATTTGTATAGGTATGGCAGGATTAAGCTTCCCGTATTTTTCCTCAAGCTCAAGAATTCTTTCTGTTATTCCAGAACTTTCCATTTGGGGATAAATCGTGGAAATCAACCCAACAACCTTCTCCGCCATGGTCATTGCAAGAGGTATCTCAACCTTGCTCATAGGATCAAAGCCTTTCAGCCTTGCCTGTTCGGCAATTTCGTAAATCCTTTTCGTTTCCTTCTCTATGTCCTTGAAGTATTTTTGAACATTCATTTTAATTTAAAGACTTAACAATCTCCTCCCAGCTTTTTACTTTAATAAGATTCTCGTGTTGTGAATAATTTTTGTTCCATGGTTTGTCCAAAAGGAATGTTTTTATTCCATTTTTTGCGCAATCCAGTGCATATTCGGGATTATCTTCTATCATTATTTTTATTCCCATCTGCAGACAAATCTCGGGCTTTGTTTTTCCCCCATGGATTTCTCCTGAAAAAAGAAAATTATAAGGTTTTAGACAATAAAAGCAATTATATTAAGTT
>CAYVSB010000001.1:0-948 GCA_964452855.1 Candidatus Woesearchaeota archaeon | reverse complement strand
CCTTAATTATTCTATTTATTCAGAGGGTGGAAATAATTATTTTGGGGGAAATGTCTTGCAAAAAAATTCTTTGTTTTTTCTTTTAATTTCTCGGGCCGAGAAGTTATGAAATAAATCTCCCATTTTTTTGAGATTTCCCGTATTCCTTCTTTGGCATCATCTATTAGTTCTATTTGATTAAAATCTTCTGAACTCTGAAATTCATCAATTTCATTTATACTCTCTTCTTTTGAATTATGGATTCCACATTCCCACAAGTGATAGTGAGTTATGTCGTTGGTAGTCAAGGATTTCTTTTTTTTTGCATTATAACGCTTTAAAAAAACCTTCATATAACCTGCAACTACCTCGTCAATGTCTACCCCAATCCTTTTTCTTTTTTCTCCCATCTTATTCAAAATCAAGTATCTTTACAGCCCTTGTCTTTAGATTTAGTATAGGAACCTTGCATCTGTCAGGAGTGTTTCCGAACTTTTCCTGGTAAGAGGTCATTCCTTCCCATGATGAGCCTGAGATTACAAGTATATTATTGTAATATGAGACTGCGCTTTTGTGCGTGTGTCCTGAAAAGAAGATATCTGGAGCTGTTCTTATCAGATGGGTGTCTTTTTCATGGGGAAATGATTGGACAGAAGTATGTGTCGGCGCAAGGTGCCTGTTTTTAAGAAGATATTTCATTATTTCATCAGGTGAATTCATTGCTCTTTGTTTCAGTAGCCTTGGCACAGTGTCTGCATAAAAAGGATATGAAAAGCCATGGTACATTAGTATGTTAAATCCCGAAAACCCTTCCCTTGCTCCGATATTTATTAAAGAAGGATTCTCAACAAGGGTCACATTTTCAAGGTCATAAAGAGGCCATGCATATTTTTCATCAAAAACAGGCTGCGGTTCCATAAGCCTTACCCCCTCGTGGTTTCCAGGACATATCACTATCTTTATGTCTTT